>LJOT01000276.1 GCA_001672075.1 Anabaena sp. CRKS33 | reverse complement strand
ACCTAACAACTGCCGAAACTCCCGTATAGTTTGAGGACGGTTTATGGATTCTAACTCCATTCCCTTAATAATAGCAGCATTTACCCGATCGCTAATCTGTTGATTATATTTTTTCGGCGGTGGTAAAAGTACATCATATTCAGCGCGATAATTAGAAGGAATAGGAACTCTGGTAGTTAGTAAGGTGTACAAAGTTGCAGCTAGAGCATAAACATCCGTATAATAACCAAAATGTCCGTGACGTTGATATTGTTCTATAGGTGCATAACCTTCCGTTTTCACCTCTGTCATGCTTCTGATATTACCAGGTTTAAATTCCCGTGCTAACCCAAAATCAATTAATACTGCTTCATTTGTCTTAGGCCGCAACAAAATATTACTCGGTTTAATATCCCTGTGTAAAAGTCCCCGTTCATGAATACATTCTAAAGCTTGTCCAATTTGGTCAATATAGCGCAAAGCTTCCGTTTCTGACAACCACCCATTTTCACTGATATAAGCTCGTAAATTGTACCCATTAATATGTTCCATGACAATAGCCCAAAGTCCATCTTCGACAAAATTGTCGTAAACTCTGACAACATGGGGATGATAGCATTTTGATAGGTCTAATGCTTCCTTGCGGAACTTCTTTTGTCTTTTTACAAAATCTGGTTTTTCCTGTTGTTGACGGTTGAGAGTTTTAATGACAACCAACCTGTTTTCCTCAGTGTCTAGTGCTAAATAGGTTTCACCAAAGCCACCAGCGCCGATGACCTTTTTAATGATATACTGTCCGTTCTGTAGTGGTGTGTTAGGTATCCAAGCTTGCATAATATCAGAATCAGGATGTTTAGGATTAAAGTATCTGTAGGATTTAAGAGATTGTTTGTAAAGTATAAATTTATACTTTTAGGCGAAGAAGAAAGATGCTTTCAATACACTAGGTTACGCAAGGTAATACACAGACTCAACTTATCTACTTAGATTAGAAAGCCTTTATTTTACCTTGTTTTACGTAGATGAAGTTAGTTTATACAGTAGCTTTCACCCACGGACATAGACAAGTATGATGATATTCATCAATATCCTGCATGGCCTAGCCATCAATTTTTAAAACATTCTCATAAGATGTATATAATGAATTTGTATCATCCTCATCTTAACTTCTCTCTGTGTTCCTTAAACACCCCTGGGTGAGAAAAACCTATTCCTCCTTCACAAACTCCAAATATCCCTTACTCAGTTCCTCCACAGATAAATCATAAAATAGTTTACCATGTTCTGTCGTTGCTAAGTCTGGATTTGAACCCATACGACCATCTGGATAACGAGAACGAAAATCAATAGCACTATAAATGTTATGTCCACTAGCAACTTCTGGAGCAAGAAATGCTTTTTTAATTGCTTCTGGATAAACATATTGAGTAACAGCTACTTCACTAGGAGTTGCATGAGAACCTTCTTGATCACCATACAATTCTTTGGCGAGTTTGTAAACTGAACCAGCCATAAACCAATTAGCAATTTGACATTTAACTTGGGCAAAATTGGGAATTTGTAAATCTTCTAAATGAGCATAAGTTTCAGAAAAAGCAGCTTTGAGAGTCGCAATATTTCCCCCATGTCCATTAATAAAATAAAACTTGGTAAAACCAGCTTTTACTAAACAGGTTAAATAATCTTTAACTACTAAGATTAAAGTGCTTGGACGTAAACTAATTGTTCCCGGAAAAGCTGTATGATGTAAAGCCATTCCCACATTAATTGTCGGTCCAACCATTGCTTGAGTTGCTTCCCCTACACCCTTTGATATAGATTCTGCACAAATTGCGTCTGTACCAATTAGTCCTGTTGGTCCATGTTGTTCTGTTGAACCAATGGGTAAAATAATCCCTGAAGATTGCTTTAAATAAGTTTCAACTTCCGGCCAAGTGCTTAAATGTAAGAGCATTTTTTATGAAAAATTAAGCAGTTTACAACTAAATCATTATCATTCCCAGAATCCCGACTTCTGAAATATATTCATATTATAATTATCTTTACTAATTAATTATAATATAAAACATAATCTCAAACAGAAGTCGGGGATCTGATTTGTAAATTAACCAACAATTTCCCACCAGCCAAAACCAGGTCCAATAAATCTGATTGTAATCCAGACAACAACCATAGTACCAATACCTATCCATGCACCACGAGTAGTGATAGCTACAAATTGTGAAGCTTGAGTTTTAGTAATGGGAACCCAAGGTAATATTCTAGCAGCATTTTGTCCGTATTCTTCCCCTAGTGAATTTTTACGGCGTTTTGCTTCACCCATAATTTTATCATTGATTTTGTTGACAAGTTCAATTTAGATTTTAATAGAAATCAGTCATGAGTTGATGATTATCGCCATTAATTAACCAGCATCATCCTCATTATTGGTAGAAAATAAACTAGGATCAAGGTAGTTTAAACGTGCTAGGGGACTCAGAGAAGAGAGAATTTGCGCTCCATAACTGCGGTTAACAACACGAGTATCTAATAAAGCTACAATACCTTGATTTTCGCGTACAGGTGCGATCGCTCTTTGTAATTCATTCATCGCTTTTGGTAATAGGTATAAACGAAACCAGTCTTGATGCGATCGCTTGTAATGAGCTACTCTACCGGCGACCAAGGGATTTTCTAAAGATGGTAAGGGTAAAGTGGCAATAATTAACAATCTGGGTGCTGGTAAAACACTTTGATTTTCACGCCAAAATTCCCAACCGCTAATCAAAATCCCATTTTCATCTAAACAAGTCTTTTCCACCAGCACCCGTGAACCAAATTCCGAGGCCAAAATTGCTCCTACCCTAGCCTTTAGTGGCACGTCCCCTATCAATATTACCGTCATTCCTGGGGCTGTGGCACTTAAACATACTAAAGTACGAACTTGATGAATTAAAGCTCCTTGAAATTCCGGTGTATTTGGTAAAGGCAACTTATAAGGAACATAAAGTTGAATTGCTTCTCCTTGACTATCAGCAGCAAACTTTAAACAGGTAACATCGTCTAAACCCAAACGTTGACGAAAAAGGGGTGCTTCCGTTTCTGGTTCTAAAGCACTACCAATTAATACTACAGGTTGACGCTGCCAAATTGGTGCGATGATTTTACTTAATTCTATAGGAGCATAATATAAAGAAAATAACCCTTGACGACGGGCAATAGTCGCCCAGAACAGGGGAAATTCAGAGGGAGAAGTCAGGGAATAATCTCGTATATTTGGAATTTTTTGCCAAAAATTGCGCCAAATTTCAGGAAGATGATTTGGCTCTAAAGACAAGTATAACTTATGTAAAATTTCGATTTCTGACTGAGAAATCAGATAACAGTGATAGGGATTTTCCGGGCGCTGAAATAATTGATGTGTCAGTTGTACCTTAGCTTCCCGAATTAGCTCAACTTGATATGGATAAGCGAGCATTAACTGATCCCAGTCCTGGGGTTGAATAGCTTCAGTTAACTGAAAACGCACCCAATCTTCTAAATCGTCAACACCATCAATAATTGTGGGAATATGAGCAGGAAAGGGATTGTTATGAGCCAATTGTCCCTTTAACCAAGCAGCGGGGGAAATCAATAGCAAACCCTGAAAATCAGGACTTGGCCAAATATCACCAGTTCTAATGGATTTATTCGCAGGTAGCCACTGCTGGAGTCGAGGAATTTCTACCTTTAACAACCGTTGCTGTATAGTTTCTGAAGCGACAATAATTACAGAACCATGCCACATTAAAGCAGAGGCGATAAAACTGGTGCGATATCGCCCTTGGTGTCCACAACCCGCCCCAACTTGAATTAAAGCGCTGCGTCCCAAACGCAAAGCGCGTGCTACCAACCTAGCCATGGTTAAATGATGAGGCCAGGAAGGGAAACCCGCCTGCGATCGCAGGAAGTTATGTAATGATAAATGAACCTCTGCTTCAATCACGCGCTTTATATTCCATAACAAGTGTTTTTTTGAAACTACCTCATGAACATCATCAAGAGTCAAGAGGGAATAGAAATTCCTCACCACTGACAACGGACAACTCACAACCAACTTATTATCTAAATTATGCCAACTTATACAGGAATTTCCAGTGCAGCCTTCAGACATCCATTAGATATTCAAGCAGAACAAGCTTTACGTAGTTTACCGGGCTTTGACTTAATCGCTCGTAAATTTGTAGAATTTGTCTATGAACGCCCTCAACTTGTTTATTTAATGGGTAACTCCATACAAGTCGGACCCCGGCAATATTCTACTATTTATCAGATTTTCCGGGAATGTGTTCGGGATTTGGACATTAGCAGTGAACCGACATTATTTATTGCCCAAGATGCTCAAGTCAATAGTTACGCACTAGGACAAGACAACCCATACATAGTCGTTAACACTGGGTTACTAGAGTTACTCAATGAGTCGGAACTGCGGACGGTCTTGGCTCATGAACTAGGCCATATTAAATGCGGTCATACTATTTTAATCCAAATGGCGATGTGGGCGATGAATGCCGCTTCTGTCATTGGTGAATTAACCTTGGGTTTAGGTAATTTTGTCAGTCAAGCCTTGATTTATGCCTTTTTTGAGTGGCGACGCAAAGCTGAGTTATCGGCTGATAGAGCGGCTTTATTGGTTATGGATGATTTAAATCCAGTCATGTCATCTATGATGAAACTTTCTGGAGGTAGTAATAAATATGCCCATGAATGTAGTTTACAGGAATTTATTCAGCAGTCAGAAAAATATCAAGCACTAGATGATGACGGGCTGAATCAAGTATATAAGTTTTTAAT
>LJOT01001060.1 GCA_001672075.1 Anabaena sp. CRKS33 | reverse complement strand
AAGGACAAATTAATTAAGGCTTTACAAAAGTTGGATACTATAGAATATGTCACTCAACAATTACCAAGCTAATATTGTTGTCATTATTCAAAAATATGTGAACCAAGGGTGGATTATATCCTTTAATTTTTCGGTAGATGCTAGATCAAACTATGTCGGGTTTATCCAGGGAAATTTAGAATTTTCACCAGGGAGTCGCTTATTTTTCAAAGAATATATTGATCTACAAGAATCATTAGAAAAGCTCTCTTATTCATTCCATTATCAAGACAATGAAAACAACTTAATATTTCGCTATGATAATGC
>LJOT01000038.1 GCA_001672075.1 Anabaena sp. CRKS33 | reverse complement strand
AATTAACTTTCAGTTTCGCAATCAGGAACACCTTCTCTAAATACTCGACTAGCGAGAATATCTGCTGCTTCGATGGTAATTAAATCCTGTTTTTCTAACAGTTTACCACTACTTAATAAACGATTTGCTTGGCGTAAACGCGCTCTATCTATGGCATTACGGACACTTCTAGCATTAGCAAAATGGGGCATGGTCTTCCGTTTAATTAAATATTCGCGGAAGGCTTTTTCAGCATCAGGACTAAAGCAATAGTTTTGAGCTTTGACTATGGATTGGGCAATTACCATTAAATTATCCACGCCATAATCGTTAAATTCAATATGTAGTCCAATGCGAGAATTCATCCCCGGATTACTATGAAAAAACCTTTCCATGTGGTCTTTATAACCGGCAAGAATAACGACCAAATCATCACGTTGGTTTTCCATTACCTGCATGAGAATTTCTATTGCTTCTAAACCAAAATCTCCCGGATAATCTGGACGGTATAAAGTATAGGCTTCATCAACTAACAAAACGCCGCCCATGGCATTATTTAATACTTCTCTAGTTTTTGGTGCAGTTTGCCCCATACCTTGTCCAACCAGATCATCTCGCGTCACTAACATGACATTGTCCTTACGGATATATTCCAGACGGTAGAGAATTTCTGCCATACGCATTGCTACAGTGGTCTTCCCCATGCCAGGATTACCTAGAAATGTCATGTGTAGACTAGGCGCACCTGCATTTAATCCTAAGCCTTTACGAATACGGTCAACCAACAACAAGGCCGCCATCTCTCTAATCTTATTTTTGACGGACTTTAACCCGACTAACTCCTGGTCTAACTTATCGAGAATTTCCTGAATATGAGATTCTTGAAAAGCTGCTTCTAAATCTATTCCCTCATTTTGACCTATTTGTTTTTCTAATAGCTGTTCTGTCATGACTATCACCTTTGCTAATGAATCTTATGATAGCCTGGGGTCGGGAAATATAAAAGAACATAATATTTATATGTCTGATATGTTTTTCTTTATTATCAATTTCTGAATTTAGTCATAGAGAAAACATTATCCATTTTACCCCACCCCCAATATAGAAATAGCTTAATTTTCTTGTCTGTGTCTTGAAATTAGGATTTATGCTGTTCTCTACTAGTAAATATGTTCTGTCAAAAATCAATACTTTTCCATCTCTAGCACGTAGTCACCAAAAATAGGAAAATTATCTAATGCTACTCCTGTAGCTAGAATTGGATTTAAGCTGTTATTAACATTAAAATCAACATGATTAGTAAATTGACACAACGGTTATTGACTTTGGTGCTTGTCTTTGTTTCCGCGTTTTTCTTATGTGAAATTCCTTTGGCTTCAGCAAATCACTATTTTACTAACTCTGGCGAAATTAGGGATAGTATTGAATTATCTGAAAATGATTTTACTCCCCAAGAAAATCAAGCTTTACAAGCTATTCGTCAGCGACGAAATAAAGAAATTGCCGGAATTTTAAATTTATCTCAACGTCAGTTACTTGTCAATAAATTACACAATGGCAATAATATTGATCAAGCGTTGGACTCATTAAATCTAAGTTCTGAACAACAAGAGTTAGTAAATTCTATAAATGTATTCACTAATTTGAAATTGAAAGGAATTTTTTCCCGTCATGCTTTACTTGACAGTCACAAATAAAGTTAGATCTGGGAAATTGTAAATTATGCCAGTTGCGAGAAATTTCATATTTCTGCGACTGGTAATTAAGTAAATATAAATCTCTTATATCTCTGATAACAGTTGTATATGATCAAGATTTATGCAAAATGGCTTGTTTATAAAACTTAGGATGATTATCATATCTCTAGCTAGTATTAATAACAGAGATTATAAGAGTGCTAAATTCAATTTCACCATTTTTCACAAGTTTATTTGCTCGGAAAGATTATTTTTTCTGTACGCTCATTACCATATTAGGTGCTGCAATTAGAATCTATAATTATGATCAAATTCCTGTGCATAATTGGACTGCTGACGAGTATGCTTTTGCTTGGAGTGGAATAAGTTTGATTAAAGATCATGTACCTACAAGTTGGTCTTGGTTAAACGCTTATGGATATATTCCCACAGTTGACTGGAAAAATGGAACTTATCAATTAGTAACTCCCTGGTTAGATCATCCTCCATTATTTAGTTTAATTGTTGGTAGCGCAGCAATTTTAGGAGGAGCAAATACTTTTTATGATTGCACTTTAACATCCATAAGAATACCATCTTTAATATTTGGGATTTTCGCTATTCCTCTATTTTATATATTAAGTTTAAAACTATGTAACACTAAGATTGCGATGATCTCGGCTTTAATTTTTGCAACAAATCCTAATACTGTTTTTCTTTCCAGATTAGCAGTTAGTGAAAATCTGATTCTTTTTTTAAGTTTAGTCACTTTACTTTGTTTTTTAAGATATTGCGACTCTAGTAACTCTACTTATCTTTATATTTCAGCTTTTTTAGCTGGGATAGCATCTTTAGCCAAAATTACGGGCTTTTTTCTTGTACCTGTGCTTTGTTTACTGCTAATTTATCGTCATAAATTGCGAGAAAGTTTAGTAGTTTTTGTGATTGGTTTATTATTATTATCTATCTATTTTATTTATGGTAGTATTTATGATTTTGAACTCTTTATAAAAATACTACAATCCCATACTGAGCGTTTTGATAATTTTCTATTATTTAAAGAAATCATCTTGAAACCTGTATTTTTTGAAGATGGTTGGTTAACTTTTAGTTGGCTAGTTTTGATTGCAGTTTTTAGATCATATAAAGCTAATATCAAATATCAAATTATTTATATTCCCATTATTGTCTATTCATTTATTCTCTTATTTACTGGATCACAAAGCCATTTTTATGCTTGGTATCTAATTCCATATTTTCCTTTTCTATTTTTAGCGTTAGGAATATTTTGGGAGGATTTTATCACCCACCCAGATTTTCTTAATGCTTGTTTAATCAGTATTTTTATAGTAGGGTGGAGTTTCAATTACAGTCTACAATATGGATTAGGTAAGTTTTTGTTGGAATTATCAATTACAAAGTATTTATTCATAGGATTTATTTGTTTATTGATTGCACCTTTTTTGGTTCATTCTGTAATTCAATCTCGACGAACAAAGTTTTTTGCTAGTGTGGTTGCGCTGTTGACCATGGTTATTTTATTTTTGGGAAATATTAATATCATTTACTCTTATGCGGATAAAATTTCAGGATCTCAAGCCTTAGTTAAATAATTAATCCTTAATTTAGAGTTAATTCTCCTCGCATAACTGTTACAGCTTGTCCAGAGATAAAAACGCGGTTTTTTCCTGGATAATACACTTTTACCACTCCACCCCGACGAGAAGCTTGATAGGCTAAAAACCGATCTTTTCCCAATTTATCCTGCCAAAATGGTGCTAAACAACAATGTGCTGCACCTGTTACCGGGTCTTCATTAATCCCTAAACCGGGAGCAAAAAAGCGGGAGACAAAATCATATTCCGAGTCGGAATTAGCGATGCTAGTGACGATAATATCAGTTTTAGGTAAAGTTTTCATCTGTTGGAAATTCGGCTGCATTTCTCTAACTAATTGTTCAGATTCCACTTCAACTAAATAACCAAGAGAATTTTGAAAAACAGATTTATAAGTCACTCCTAAAACTTGACTTAATTCTAAAGGTGCTGTTACAGTTTGAGAGAGATTTACCGGAAAATCCAACTGAATCCAATCATTTTCGAGTTTAGCTATTAATATACCACTTTTTGTATAGAAATGAGCCTCTTGATTGGGTAACAAATGCCCTTGAGACCATAATACATGAGCACTGGCTAAAGTGGCGTGTCCACAGAGAGGAACTTCTACCGTTGGTGTAAACCAGCGCAAATTAAAACCGTCATTTTGTTTCACCAAAAAAGCGGTTTCTGATAAATTCATTTCTTGAGCGATATTTTGCATCCATAACTCAGATTTGGGACTATCTAAAACACAGACAGCCGCAGGATTTCCCGTGAATGGAATATTAGTAAAAGCGTCAACTTGAGTAATAATTTGCGTCATTTTGGGCTAGGAGTTATAAATCTCTAAAAGGATGTTTTAAAAGTGGCATCCCGCAATTTTTACCCCCTGCTACAAGCAGCAGAGAGTTTTCAAAGTCAAAGATAAAAAAGAACAGCTTATGGACTAGCCGTAGGAGATGATGATGATGTAGAATTAGGCGCGGAAACTGCTGCTACCTTATTAATTTCGTCCTTATACTCAGCCGGAGCTAAGGCTCTAGCTTTATCAAATAAAGGTTTCGCTTCAGCAAGCTTTCCTTGTTGTTTAAATAGCATCGCCTTTGCTAAGACGGGACGAAAATCTTGAGAATCTTGATTAATTGCTTGATCATACACAGAAATAGCCTGAAGCTCCTGCTTCTGAAAAGCGTAGACATTACCTAAAAGGATTTGAATAGCAATTACATCTCCACTGCCAGGCTGAATAGTATTAGCACTCTTCGCAGCCTTTAAGCTTTGTTCTAATAAGCCAATAGCTGCTTCTGGACGCTTTTGATTTAATTGCAAACTGACCATCCCCTGTAAAGCCTTCAAATCTGTCGGTTTTGCAGTTAAAATAGTACGATAAGTTTGGGCTGCTCCTTCCTGATCACCAATTTGTTGTTTAGCTTGAGCCAGTAAAACCCCATACTCTGACTTTTGGGGATTAAGTCTAGCAAGTTTTTCCAAAGGTTCAATCACAACTTGAATATCCGTCGGTTTAACTTCCCCTGGTCCTTTCTGACTCAATAACTGTAACCGGGCTTGCAAAAGTCCCTTGAGTGCAGTTTGATTTTCTGGCTCTTTCTGTAAAACTAATTCATAGCCCCGGGCTTGATCTTCTAATTTTGACTTTTGCTGTAATGAAGATCCTTGATTCTCAGTATTGGCCTGATTCTGTGGTAATGATTGGGGTTTGTTAAATGTTGTAATTATGGGCATAACAGAAACCCCCACAAAAGCAACAACAGCGAAAGCCAAGACTACTCGAACCATCCAGCGATTACGCGATTCAGACACAATATTATTCTACTCCTAAATGTTAACAAAATGTAAGTGTATAGAACCAAAGCCATGCTACACTATCAGCGGAATTTAAATTGTGGATTTATTCTTGATCTAAATCATAACAATGAAATTAATCAGGACTTACGCAAAAAGAACCGAATTTGGGGTAATTCATGAATTACCCCTACGCAAGAATAAGGTGTTCAGCCACATCTTACGTAAGTCCTAATTAATTACAAATTGCAAAGTTAAAAATTTCCAAAACTTTGCGGAATACGGTCATTTATCTGTGAATTTTATAACAAATAAATATCTATCCTGCTAAAGTAAGTGATGACTTTAGGAAGATCCGTCAGAATTATAGCTATGCTATGCTGCCGATAACCTAGCGTGGCCTTAGCCTCAATGGTTATGAAGAGGCTAAATTACACATTTAGTGTATAAATGTGATATTTTGCGTACTTCTGTTCACATAAAGCATCAAGCGAAAGGCTAGATTAAAAGGAAATATATTTTGATCAGCCACACGCTTGCTCTTTTCTACCTGTCTTTGTCAAATCCTACCAAGGGATAAGTCTTGTGCCGCAAGGAGTTTTTATGAATTCCGACCTGATGCCATCTTCTCAATCCTCAAATTCCACAGCCTCTAAACAAGGCAGAAAAGAGATTTCACCCCCTGTTAATGCTCATACATTAGCAGACCAATCCTCTCAACTGGAAAATTCTGTTATTGACTCCACCAAACCCGATTCTAACGGGCATTTAGTTAATCGAGAACAACCAATTCCACCTCCGAGTGAACCAACCCAGTACCGAGCTATTGGCCTAGTTCGCGGGTGCTATCATGCCAGTAGTGAACAGTTTACCCAAGGAACACTGCTGACCAGCGATGGGGTGGAACTTAATGCCGTCCTATTAGGTCGGATTATGAGTTTAGTCAAAAATCACTTAGACCTAGAAAAAGAACATCTATGGGTAGTTTATCCCCGCACCAGACAAGAAAATGACGCATTACACCTGCAAATTGTTGGCGTTTGGGAACCAGAAAATCTGGCGAAAAATGCACTAGATGAACATAGCCCAGATAGGATTACTCAAAAGTTACACAACTCGACAGTAGTTTGTGATGATCTCAAACCCTCATCAGCTGTTCCTGATGGCGGTTTTTCTGTGCGCGGTGAGGTAGTTTACCAATCCTTTGATGAAAAGAGCTTGGTTGTGAAAATCAAACAAGCTCCCCGGAAAACTACTGATAAAGCTAAATATTTTAAGTTGAAACTCAAGGGCATATTAACCACCAAAGCCGTTGGTAAGTTCTGGGACTTCAATGTTAAACGGGAATCGGATACTTTAGTAGTAATTAATGCTGAAGCGATCGCTGATTTACCGAAAAAACGTAGACCGCCATTCAAAGCCGCGTCCCGTGGTGCTGCTAACAGCGGTACTAGAAGACCATTCGCTCCCCGACACAATGGTGAAGCCCCACGTCCCATTAGAAAGACAGCAGGTGATCCCACGGTCATTACTAAACCTATACCCAAAACCCCCACTCCTATGCCAATTAAGAGGCCTAAGCCGACCGGGGAATAGGTAATTGGTCCGTTGTCCGTTGTCCGTTGTCCGTTGTCAAATGATGATTAGTGAGTAGAGAAACACGGAATTTCCCTCTTTGTCTTTCTTCTTTCTCACTACTTCTAAAACTCTGTCCAACGATCTTGAGGTAAAAAAGAACGCTCCATTGGTATCGGGGCTACTGGTTCAGTTAGGGTAAATATCCCCTCTTTAATCCATTGTTTCAACTCTTGGGCTACTTTTCTGGAAAGAAATAAACTAGCTAGAGATGCTACTCGTACCGTTCTCCCTTCGATAGTAATACGTC
Organism: Anabaena sp. CRKS33; assembly: GCA_001672075.1. Lineage (GTDB taxonomy): Bacteria > Cyanobacteriota > Cyanobacteriia > Cyanobacteriales > Nostocaceae > Dolichospermum. The sequence continues at coordinate 16,048 of LJOT01000038.1, read as the reverse complement.
CAGATTTAAGTTGAGCGTAACTCACTAAACCGAAGGTAGGACGGACACGACGAGGAATAGAAAAATCTACAATTGGCGCTACCAAGTCTTTGTCTTGGACAGCACACCGTTCTATCACTTCAACATTTAGAACTGGTAAAGGCACGCCTACACCCATCATTAAGGATGGTCCATAGCTTTTAAAATAACAACCTCGTATCCATCGGGCATCCATTTGTTTGGCATCGCCAATTAACGCTAAAGTGGCTGAAGGTCCAATCGGTGTCCGATTTTCTAACCGCTTTTGCAAGGGGAAATGTTGTGTCCCCTCCCAAGCTACATAACCAATACCCCCAGCTAAAAAAATCTTTGTCCCAATACCAACGATTTGTAAATCGGGGTCATTCAGCAACGGTGACAGCGAACCAGGGTTAGAATAAACTGCATTCCCTAAACGTGGCTGTAACGGTCCTAAATACGTATGCAGTGGGCGATCGCCACCATTCACACCAACAATAAAATTTTGATAAAGATTACGCGGATTAAATAAATAAAACTGATTAATGGTATCACGGGTGATAGTGGTTTCAAATGTAGCCCTGGGATAACAATCGGTAACTTGTCCAATAGCACGTACTTGGATAGATTTACCCGCAATTAAATCCTCAATCACATGACCCCCTCCACGTTCTCGCACTTCTTCCCCATCTATGGTGTCAACTGGACAACTAGCACCTAAGTATAAATCCACAGCCCCAAACCCAGAGTATGCTGGTACTCCATCTAACCAGCAACGCCGAATTTTTATGGGTGGGTCAGTATGTCCTAAGTTAATAATTGCACCACTTGACTCCATTGGTTCAAATGTACCAGTGGTAACTACATCTACTTCCTTAGCAGCTTTATTAACACCAACTTCTCCAACTCGTGCTTTCAATTCTTCAGCAGTCCAGACTATCGCCCGTTTTTGGCTGATTTTCTCATTAATCTCCGCAATTGTTCGCATTTTTAATTCAGTTGTAGGTTGGGTTTAAAAAAACCCAACATTTCCCTGTTGGGTTACACCTTCGGCACGCTACGTGAACACTCCGTTTTACCCAATCTACAATCTAACATTATACCCGTATTGTACCACCTATCACCTCTCATCTACCCTGAATTTAACAGAATCAGCATGGGAAGGTAAACCCTCTGTAGTTGCTAATATGTCAATGGCCAATGCCACTTTTTCTAGCGCGGTTTGCGAGTATTGGATAATACTTGAGTGTTTTAAAAATGTTTCTACCCCTAAAGCCGAAGCATAACGGGCAGCACCAGAAGTAGGTAGGGTATGATTTGGACCTGCCAAATAGTCTCCCACTGCTTCCGGTGTAGAACTACCCAGAAAAATTGCCCCCGCATGGCGAATATGGTTAATTAAAGCCCAAGGTTCAGCAACTTCTAATTCTAAATGTTCTGGTGCAAACTCGTTAGAAAGTTCCGCTGCGGCAAACAGGGTTTCCACCACCACAATTAAACCATAATGGGCGATCGCTTTTTCCGTATCTATCCGGCGCGGGTGATCTGCCAATTGTCTTTCTACCTCGATTTGCACTTTTTTAGCCAAAATAGCATCTGTTGTCAGCAAAATCGCGGCGGCCATAGGATCATGTTCTGCTTGCGCTAACAAGTCCGCAGCTACATACACAGGATTAGCCGTTTCATCAGCAATTATTAGCACTTCGCTAGGACCGGCTAAAGAATCAATACCCACAGTTCCGTAAACTAATTTTTTCGCCAAAGTGACATAAATATTACCTGGTCCTGTAATGACATTTACTTTGGGAATAGTTTCTGTCCCATAAGCCAAAGCCCCAATAGCTTGAGCGCCACCAATTCGGTAAATTTCCTGAACTCCCGCTTCTTGAGCCGCTACCAAAACCGCAGGATTAACTATTTTACCTCCTCTCACAGGTGTCACCATCACCACCCGTGGCACCCCCGCTACTTTCGCCGGAATAGCATTCATTAACACTGTACTCGGATAACAAGCTCGACCACCTGGTATGTATAAACCCGCACAGTCTACAGGTGTGTAGCGCTTACCTAATACTACTTCATCATCCCCAAATTGTACCCAGCTTTTAGGAACTCGCTGACGATGAAAAGTCTCTATTTTTTGGCAAGCTAGGCGAATAGACCGCAGCAAATCCTTAGATACCTGTTGATATGCTGCATCTAATTCTGAGCCTGTTACCTTTAGTTCTTCTGGTTTTAGGGTTTGCTGATCAAATTCCGCTGTATAGTGTAGTACAGCTTTGTCCCCTTGGCGCTTCACCGCTTGCAACACTTCGCGTACTGTTGCTTCTTTGTGAATTACCTGTTCATCCTGGGTGCGTCCACAGATCCTTTGCAGTTCCGCTCTAACGTCAGCTTGCTCAGTAATAATTCGCAGCATGGAGTAATGACAATGCAAAATTTTACAATCTTCTCAAACCAGAACCAGGTTTAGGTTTTTTACTCGCCGCTACAGCATGACATCAATAGCAAGTTATTCAAAAATAGCTAAAAAGCTCATCATGTAAGCTTTTTGACCTTTGATTCTTGACTTTTGACCCCGCCCTGCCTGACTAGGTTATCAACCTGGATCTGATTCTCTTCTCTAGCTTAACCTGGATTTTTTTTGATACTACTTTATAAAACTCAACCAACTCAGGAAATTTCACCAGATCCCACAATTAATTCCCGCAATTACACCCCTTTTTTTCTCAATTATCCATTTTATCCTATTTCCCCACTTCTCAATTTCCAGCCCTTCTGACCAAATAAAAATTTTTTTCTGGAAATTATAACATTGGCGAAAATAATGCTATATTAATTAAACCTAGTAGTGTGTGTACATAATTAATAGTCTTTTTTGGAATTACTGTGGCGAATACAAAGTCTGCTCTTAAACGCGCCGAAATCGCAGAACGCAACCGACTGCGTAATAAAGCATATAAATCAGCCGTAAAGACGCTGATGAAGAAATACTTTAGTTCTGTAGAAGCTTATGCGGCTAATCCGACAACAGAACTCAAGCAGGAAGTAGAAGTAAAAATGTCCGAAGCTTACAGCAAAATTGATAAAGCTGTGAAGAAAGGCGTGCTTCATCCTAACAATGGGTCCAGGAAAAAGTCAAGACTGGCTCACAAACACAAAACTCTCACAGCTTAGTCAAAAATTCTGTAGGGGCAATCCCCCCGTGGTTGCCCCGGTTTGTAGGACGAGTGCCAAAATATAACAGAAACCTTATTCTTAGAGGTAATTCGTAAATTACCCCGTGTTCTATTTAGCCAAAGTGCTGGTCGGTTTATCTCTGACCATTGAACATTGACAACTAACAAGCCATGCAACTCATAGATACCCACGTACACATTAACTTTGACATTTTTCAACCAGATTTAGCAGCAGTCCGCGCTAGGTGGCAAGCAGCAGGAGTAGTCCGATTGATTCACTCCTGTGTTCACCCGCAAGAATTTGCCGGCATTAGCCAAATAGCAACCCAGTTCCCCGAACTCAGCTTTGCTGTAGGGCTACATCCTCTAGACGCTGATAAATGGGATCAGCAAACAGCTACCCTAATCAAGTCTTTGGCCAGTTCTCATTCCCAAGTGGTAGCCATTGGGGAAATAGGTTTGGATTTCTACAAAGCAGATAACTATCAGCATCAGCAAGAGGTATTTACATCACAATTGGCCATCGCCTGTGAACTGAATTTACCGGTGATCATTCATTGTCGTGATGCTGCACCAGCAGTGAGGGATATATTGCAAAAATGGCGGGACTTGTATGGGGAAAGGTTACGGGGTGTCATGCACTGCTGGGGAGGGACACCAGAAGAAACTCAATGGTTTCTAGACTTAGGTTTTTATATCAGCTTTAGCGGAACAGTAACATTCAAGAATGCTATAAATATAAAAGAAAGCGTACCCATAGTGGGTAGCGATAAATTACTCATAGAAACTGACTGTCCATTCTTATCACCAGTACCTAAACGCGGTGAAAAACGCAATGAACCTGCTCATGTTTATTATGTAGCGGCGGCCTTAGCCGAACTACGAGGCGAAACAATCGAGGAAATCGCCCAGAAAACCACCGAAAACGCTTGTAAATTATTCGGTCTAGCACTATAGATGACAATCACACCTCGAAAATGAATATTGATTTAACTCATCATTATACATCTGGAAGATAGAAATGTGCTAGAATTATTAACTCCGAAACATTTAGGTTAAGCCATAATGATAGAGAAAGGATAATAATTCTTAAAAATCCAGTAAATCTGATCGTCTTGACTGTACAATTCCGGTGAATTATTGGTTTTAAGCCTCTGAATGAATCTCAAAAATCATGCTCATTTCACGACCAAATCTAAAATCCAAAATTGTCTGTCCATCCACTTAAATCTCCACAAACGGATGCTCTCAATCGCCATCACCCCGTGGTAACAAGTATAGTGGCTGAAAATTTGGCAAACAATCATTCAGTCCCGGCTATACCGAATACGGTAGATCAAACCTATAGAAAATCCTTAAAAGTAATTGTCTTATCCAGACAATCATAGCAATATCAAATCCATAATGCTATGGCCACCACCAAGCCCCAAAATCCCAACCTCGCCAAAATCCTCAGTTTTGGGAGATCACAGTGACAGAATGCATTACTTGGCATTAAGTGTGAAGTAGAAAAAATTCCCCAGCCAAAAGCCCAACAACAGGCTTTTGTCCGCAATTTATAGACTTCATCATTCCCGATTTACATTTTAGCATAAAGCCTAAGTCCAGGCTACACCACCCCAGCTATCAGCAAGTTTAACCAGGTTGACAAAGGTAAAGGCATGACTAACGACAAATATATGGAATCCGCCTTTCTATTACCCGACTTAATTGAAATTCAGCGCTCTAGTTTTCGCTGGTTCCTAGAAGAAGGGCTAATAGAAGAACTGAACTCCTTTAGTCCAATTACAGACTACACTGGCAAACTAGAACTGCACTTTTTAGGAAATAATTACAAACTCAAAGAGCCTAAATACAGCGTCGAAGAGTCTAAGCGTAGAGATAGCACTTATGCAGTACAGATGTATGTTCCTACCCGTCTGCTGAACAAAGAAACAGGAGACATTAAAGAACAGGAAGTATTTATTGGCGATTTGCCGTTGATGACAGATAGAGGCACATTTATCATCAACGGAGCAGAGCGGGTTATAGTCAATCAAATTGTGCGATCGCCTGGAGTTTACTATAAATCAGAAATAGATAAAAACGGACGGCGGACTTATTCTGCCAGCTTAATACCTAACCGGGGCGCGTGGCTCAAATTTGAAACAGATCGTAACGACCTAGTTTGGGTACGGATAGACAAAACCCGTAAATTATCAGCCCAGGTACTTTTAAAAGCACTAGGACTATCAGATAATGAAATATTTGATGCCCTGCGTCATCCAGAATACTTCCAAAAAACCATAGAAAAAGAAGGGCAATTTTCCGAAGAAGAAGCCCTAATGGAATTATATCGGAAACTTCGCCCCGGTGAACCACCCACAGTTTTAGGTGGACAACAACTTTTAGACTCCCGCTTCTTTGATCCTAAACGCTATGATCTGGGAAAAGTTGGTCGTTATAAACTCAACAAAAAACTCCGTCTTTCCGCTCCCGACACCATGCGCGTCCTCACCCCTGGAGACATCCTAGCGGCCATTGATTATTTGATTAACCTAGAATTTGATATTGGTAGCATAGATGACATTGATCACCTTGGAAATCGTCGAGTTAGAAGCGTAGGTGAATTACTGCAAAACCAAGTCAGAGTAGGTTTAAACCGCTTAGAAAGAATTATTCGAGAACGGATGACAGTATCCGATGCCGAAGTTCTCACCCCCGCATCCTTGGTTAACCCCAAACCATTAGTAGCAGCCATTAAAGAGTTCTTTGGTTCTAGCCAACTCAGTCAGTTTATGGACCAAACCAACCCCCTAGCGGAATTGACCCATAAACGCCGCCTGAGTGCCTTGGGACCTGGAGGTTTAACGAGGGAAAGAGCCGGGTTTGCGGTGAGAGATATTCACCCTAGTCACTACGGGCGGATTTGTCCCATTGAAACGCCAGAGGGACCTAATGCTGGACTGATTGGTTCATTGGCTACTCATGCGCGTGTTAACCTGTATGGTTTTCTGGAAACACCTTTTAGACCGGTGGAAAACGGTAAGGTTCTTTTTGATGTTCCTCCTGTGTATATGACGGCAGATGAGGAGGATGATCTCCGCACTGCAACTGGTGATGTTCCTTTGGATGAAAATGGTTATATTAAGGGACCTCAAGTACCTGTGCGCTATCGTCAAGATTGGACAACTACAGGACCCGAACAGGTGGATTATGTGGCGGTTTCTCCGGTGCAGATTGTGTCTGTGGCAACTAGTATGATTCCTTTTTTGGAACATGATGATGCTAACCGGGCGTTGATGGGTTCTAATATGCAGCGTCAGGCTGTGCCGCTGTTGAAGCCGGAGCGTCCTTTGGTGGGAACGGGTCTGGAGGCGCAGGCGGCGAGGGATTCTGGGATGGTGATAGTTTCTCGTACGGATGGGGAGGTGGTGTATGTGGATGCTACGGAAATTCGTGTGCGGGTGAGTAGTCAATGGTCGGTGGTTAGTGGTCAGTCGTCGTTGGCGGAAAGACGAACTACGGATAATGAACAATTGACGACTGATAAACCGCAGGAAATTAGATACAATTTGTCTAAGTATCAACGCTCTAACCAGGATACTTGTTTAAACCAAAAACCATTGGTGAGAATTGGGGAGAAGGTGGTGGCTGGCCAGGTGTTGGCTGATGGTTCTTCTACGGAAGGGGGAGAACTGGCCTTAGGGCAAAATATTGTTGTGGCTTATATGCCTTGGGAGGGCTACAACTATGAGGACGCGATTCTGATTTCTGAGCGTTTGGTGCAGGAAGATATTTATACTTCTATCCACATTGAGAAGTATGAAATAGAGGCTAGACAAACTAAGCTAGGACCGGAGGAAATTACTAGGGAAATTCCTAATGTGGGTGAAGACGCTCTTAGACAGTTGGATGAGCAGGGTATTATCCGCATTGGGGCTTGGGTTGATGCTGGTGATATTCTGGTGGGTAAAGTCACTCCTAAAGGTGAATCGGATCAACCCCCGGAGGAAAAACTGCTGCGGGCTATCTTCGGTGAAAAAGCTCGTGATGTCCGTGATAATTCCCTAAGAGTTCCCAATGGTGAAAAAGGCCGAGTGGTTGATGTGCGGCTGTTTACCAGAGAACAAGGTGATGAGTTACCACCGGGGGCGAATATGGTGGTTAGGGTTTATGTGGCTCAAAAGCGCAAGATCCAAGTTGGGGATAAGATGGCTGGAAGACATGGTAATAAGGGTATTATTTCCCGGATTCTGCCGGCGGAGGATATGCCTTATTTGGCGGACGGTTCTCCTGTGGATATTGTTCTCAATCCTTTGGGTGTACCTAGCCGGATGAATGTGGGTCAGGTTTTTGAGTGTCTTTTGGGTTGGGCTGGGCATAATCTGGGGGTGCGGTTTAAGGTGACTCCTTTTGATGAAATGTATGGGGAGGAAACTTCTCGGCGTTTGGTGCATGGCAAACTTCAGGAGGCTAGGGACGAAACGGGTAGAGATTGGGTGTATAACCCGGAAAATTGCGGCAAAATCATGGTTTATGATGGTCGCACTGGCGAACCTTTTGACCGTGCTGTTACGGTGGGGGTGGCGTATATGCTGAAGCTTGTGCATTTGGTTGATGATAAGATTCACGCTCGTTCTACTGGACCTTATTCTCTTGTGACTCAACAACCTTTGGGCGGTAAGGCTCAACAAGGTGGGCAAAGATTTGGTGAGATGGAGGTTTGGGCGTTGGAGGCTTTTGGGGCTGCTTATACTTTGCAGGAATTATTGACGGTGAAGTCTGATGATATGCAAGGACGTAATGAGGCTTTGAATGCGATCGTTAAGGGTAAGGCTATTCCCCGTCCTGGTACTCCAGAATCTTTTAAGGTATTAATGCGAGAGTTGCAATCTTTGGGTTTGGATATTGCGGTTCATAAGGTGGAAACTCAAGCTGATGGTAGTTCTTTGGATGTGGAGGTGGATTTGATGGCTGATTTAGCTCCCCGTCGTACTCCACCCAGACCGGTTTATGAATCACTTTCCTATGAGTCACTAGAAGATGATGATTAGTTTTTGGTGACAGGGGACAGTTGACGGTGTGGGAAAGGGTTTTTCAATTTACTCTCGATTTTGAAAGCGTGCTGCTTGCAAAATAGGGAAGTTGCAATCTAGGTAAGTGAAGGGAAAAAACCGACGAAAAACCGACACAAGTAAGGAACAGTAAAGTTGCCCTTTCTCTGTAATGACACTTTTTCACACCAACCTACTGGGCAAGGACGTTTTTACGCCAACCTACTGGGCAACCACGGGGGGATTGCCCCTACCTTTTAATCCAAAATCTAAAATCCAAAATCCAAAATCTAAAATCCAAAATCTAAAATTATGAGACCTGCCCAATCTAATCAATTTGACTATGTAAAAATTGGTATAGCTTCACCAGAGCGTATTCGCAAGTGGGGTGAACGCACTTTACCTAATGGACAGATAGTAGGTGAGGTAACAAAACCGGAAACTATTAATTACCGGACTCTCAAGCCAGAAATGGACGGTTTGTTCTGTGAGCGTATTTTTGGACCGGCTAAGGATTGGGAGTGTCACTGTGGTAAATACAAGCGTGTTCGGCATAGAGGTATAGTTTGCGAGCGCTGTGGTGTGGAGGTGACGGAGTCTCGTGTTCGTCGTCACAGGATGGGTTTTATTAAGTTGGCTGCTCCGGTGGCTCATGTTTGGTATCTCAAGGGGATTCCTAGCTATATTGCTATTCTCTTGGATATGCCGCTGCGAGATGTGGAGCAGATTGTTTATTTCAATTCTTACTGTGTGTTACGACCGGGTAATGCGGATACTTTGACTTATAAACAATTGCTGAGTGAGGACCAATGGCTGGAGATTGAGGATGCTATCTATAGTGAAGATTCTCAGTTAGAGGGCGTGGAAGTGGGTATTGGTGCGGAGGCTCTGTTACGGCTTTTGGCGGATATTAATTTGGAGCAGGAGGCGGAATCTCTACGGGAGGAAATTATTGGTGCTAAGGGACAAAAGCGGGCGAAGTTGATTAAACGTTTGCGGGTGATTGATAATTTTATTGCTACTGGTTCTAAGCCGGAGTGGATGGTTTTGGAGGTGATTCCGGTGATTCCTCCAGATTTACGTCCTATGGTGCAATTGGATGGGGGTAGGTTTGCTACTAGTGATTTGAATGATTTGTACCGTCGGGTGATTAATCGTAATAATCGTTTGTCTAGACTTCAGGAGATATTGGCACCGGAGATTATTGTCCGTAATGAGAAACGGATGTTACAGGAGGCTGTTGATGCTTTGATTGATAATGGCCGTCGTGGAAGGACTGTGGTGGGTGCTAATAACCGTCCTCTAAAGTCTTTGTCGGATATTATTGAGGGTAAGCAGGGTCGGTTTAGACAGAATTTGTTGGGTAAGCGGGTGGATTATTCTGGACGTTCTGTGATTGTGGTTGGACCTAATTTAAAAATTCACCAATGCGGTTTACCGAGGGAGATGGCTATTGAGTTGTTTCAGCCGTTTGTGATTAATCGTTTGATTCGTTCGGGTATGGTGAATAATATCAAGGCGGCGAAGAAGTTGATTGCTCGTAATGACTCTTGTGTTTGGGAGGTGTTGCAGGAGGTGATTGAGGGACATCCGGTGATGTTAAACCGAGCGCCGACGTTGCACAGGTTGGGGATTCAGGCTTTTGAACCGATTTTGGTGGAGGGTAGGGCTATTCAGTTACATCCTTTGGTTTGTCCGGCTTTTAATGCTGATTTTGATGGTGACCAAATGGCGGTTCATGTGCCTTTGTCTTTGGAGAGTCAGGCGGAGGCGCGGTTGTTGATGTTGGCTTGTAATAATATTTTGTCTCCTGCTACGGGTAGGCCTATTGTTACGCCTAGTCAGGATATGGTGTTGGGGGCGTATTATTTGACGGCGGAAAATCCCCTGGCTATTAAGGGGGCGGGTAAATATTTTTCTTCTTTGGATGATGTGATTATGGCTTATGAGGCAGGGCAGGTGGATCTTCATGCTTATATTTATGTGCGTTTTGATGGGGAAATTGATTCGGGAGAACCAGATTCTGAACCTTTGGAAGTTATAGAGGATAGGGATGAGTTGGGGAAACTGAGGGGAAGGACGCTGAGGTATAAGTTCCGTCGTGTCCGTGAAGATGCTCAAGGAAGTTTAATTTCTCAATATATTTATACGACTCCTGGAAGGGCGATTTATAATAAGGCGATTCAGGAAGCGATAGATGCTTAATAGGTGCGGGGTGCGGGGTGCGGGGTGAAAAAGGGTTTTTCAATTACTCTCAATTTTGAAAACGCACTCCTTGCAAAATAAGGAATTGGTCGGTGGTCGGTGTTTAAAACTTGTGTAGGGGCGAACGGCTGTTCGCCTGTACTGGTTAGTGGCTGTTGGCCTGTTGACAGAACGGATAAGGGACAACTAAGAAAGGATAAAGGATAAATTTATGACGACTAAAGTGGTTTTTCGCAATCTTGTGGTTAATAAGGGTAAGTTGAGAGATTTGATTTCTTGGTCGTTTACTCACTATGGTACGGCGCGGACGGCGGTGATGGCGGATAAGCTGAAGGATTTGGGTTTCCGCTATGCGACTAAGGCGGGGGTGTCTATTAGTGTGGATGATTTGATGATTCCGCCTTCTAAGAAGGAGTTGCTGGAGGCGGCGGAAACGGAGATTTTGGCGACGGAGGAACGTTATCAACGGGGAGAAATTACGGAGGTTGAACGTTTCCAAAAGGTGATTGATACTTGGAATAGTACGTCGGAGTCTTTGAAGGATGAGGTTGTTTCTTATTTCAAGAAAACTAATCCTTTAAATTCTGTTTATATGATGGCTTTTTCGGGTGCGCGGGGAAATATTTCTCAGGTGCGGCAGTTGGTGGGGATGCGGGGGCTGATGGCAGATCCCCAGGGGGAAATTATTGATTTGCCTATTAAGACTAATTTCCGGGAGGGGTTGACGGTTACGGAGTATATTATTTCTAGTTATGGGGCGCGGAAGGGACTAGTAGATACAGCTTTGCGGACGGCGGATTCTGGTTATTTGACTCGTCGGTTGGTGGATGTTTCTCAGGATGTGATTGTCCGGGAGATTGATTGCGGAACGATGAAGGGGCTGGCTATTCGCGCTATGACTGAGGGGAATAAGACGTTAATTAAGTTAGCGTCACGGTTGATGGGTCGGGTGGTGGCTGAGGATGTGGTTGACCCGGTGAGTGGGGAGGTGATTGCGGCTCGGAATACTCCGATTGATGATGATTTGGCGATCGCTATTCAAAGGGCGGGGGTTAAGGAGGTGATTGTCCGTAGTCCTTTGACTTGTGAGGCTGCTCGTTCTGTTTGTCAACATTGCTACGGTTGGAGTCTGGCTCACGCGAAGATGGTGGATCTGGGTGAGGCTGTGGGTATTATTGCGGCTCAGAGTATTGGTGAACCGGGGACTCAGTTGACGATGCGGACTTTCCACACTGGTGGGGTGTTTACAGGGGAGGTGGCTCAACAGGTGCGTTCTCAGGTGGGGGGGACAGTGAGGATTCCCCGGAAGTTAAAGACTCGTCCCTATCGTACTCGTCATGGTGAGGATGCTTTGTATGTGGAAGCTGATGGAAGTTTGATGATTGAGGGGGATAGGAAACAAGGTAATACCCAAGGTCAGGAGATAGCGGTTACTCAAGGTTCTACTTTATATATTCATGATGGCCAGCAGGTGTTGGCGGGTCATTTGGTGGCAGAGGTGGCTCTGGGTGGTAAGACGACTAGGACGAATACGGAAAAGGCTGTTAAGGATGTGGCTACGGATTTGGCTGGTGAGGTGAGGTTTGCGGAGGTGGTGGCGGAACAGAAGGTGGATCGTCAAGGTAATACTACTATTACTGCTTCTAGGGGGGGTTTGATTTGGGTTCTGTCGGGGGATGTGTATAATTTGCCGCCGGGGGCGGAGTTGGTGGTGAAAAATGGTGATGCGATCGCTACTAATGGGGTTTTGGCGGAAACTAAGTTGACGACTGTTCACGGTGGTGTGGTGCGATTGCCGGAAACTGCGCCGGAAAAGGCGACTAGGGAGGTTGAGATTATTACTGCTTCTGTGGTTTTGGATCAGGCTGCGGTGACGGTTCAGAGTTCTCAGGGGCGCAATAGCTATTTAATTACTACTACTAATAATCAGGAGTTTAATCTGCGGGCTACGCCGGGGACTAAGGTGCTGAATGGTCAGGTGGTGGCGGAGTTGATTGATGATCGTTACCGGACGACTACGGGCGGTTTTTTGAAGTTTGCTGGTATTGAGGTGCAGAAGAAGGGTAAGGCGAAGTTGGGTTATGAGGTGGTTCAGGGGGGGACGCTGCTATGGATACCAGAAGAAACCCATGAGGTGAATAAGGATATTTCTCTGCTGTTGGTAGAAGATGGTCAATTGGTAGAACCGGGTACGGAGGTGGTTAAGGACATCTTTTGTCAGACTGGTGGTGTGGTTGAGATTACGCAGAAGAATGATATTCTCCGGGAGGTTGTGATTAAGCCGGGTGAGTTGTTGATGGTGGATGATCCTGATGCGGCGATCGCTCATGATAATACTTTTTTGCAACCGGGGGAGGAGTTACAGGGTATGGTGGCGACGGAGTTGCGTTATGTCCAATATGTGGAAACTCCTGAGGGTCCGGCTTTGTTGAGTCGTCCGGTGGTGGAGTTTGATGTACCGACGACTCCAGATGTACCTTCTACTACTTCTATTAATTGTCTTACGGGGCGATCAATTCAATTGAGGGCGGTGCAACGGATTTCTTATAAGGATTCGGAGCGGGTGAAGTCTGTGGAGGGTGTGGAACTGCTGCGGACGCAAATTGTGTTGGAGATTGAGCAGGCGGCGGAAACGGAGCATGGTGGTTCTCCTTTGGCGGCGGATATTGAGTTGATTGCTGATGGGGAAGATGAGGAGGTTCAGCGGTTACAGTTGGTGATTTTGGAGTCTTTGGTGATGCGTCGGGATATTACTGCTGATGCGACTCAGGGTAGTACTCAAACTGGTTTGGAGGTTGTTGATGGTGAGACTATTGCTCCGGGTGCGGTGGTGGCTCGGACTAAGATTTTGTGTAAGGAGGGGGGTGTTGTCCGGGGTGTGCAGCAGGGTGCGGAAACTGTGCGGCGTTGTTTGGTGTTGCGACAACATGATTTGATGACGGTGACTACTAATGAACTACCGGGTGTTAAGGTGGGAGATTTGGTGGTTGAAGGTGGCAAAGTTGCTGCTGGTGTGGTGGCTACTGAGTCTGGGCAGGTTGTGGATGTGGTGATGAGCGGCGGGGGGTCGGAAGGGATTAGTGAGGGGTCGGGAATTAGTAATCAGTCTTTTTATACTGTCACTATCCGGGTTGGTCGTCCTTATCGGGTGAGTCCTGGAGCGGTGTTACAGGTGGAGGATGGGGATTTGGTGCAACGGGGTGATAATTTGGTGTTGCTGGTGTTTGAACGGGCGAAGACTGGGGATATTATTCAAGGTTTACCCCGGATTGAGGAACTTTTAGAGGCTCGTAAGCCCAAGGAGGGCTGTGTATTAGCGCGTCGTCCGGGGGAGGTGAGGGTGATTTATGGGGATGGTGATGAGGTAACGTCTATTTCTCGTGAGGCCTATTCTATTAAGGTTATGGAGGCGAATGGGACGGTAACGGATTATCCTTTGGGTCCTGGGCAAAATCTGATTGTTCCTGATGGGGCGCGGGTGGTGGCTGGTCAACCTTTGACTGATGGCCCTTCTAATCCCCATGAGATTTTGGAGTTGTTTTTTAGTTTGGGGTCGGAGGATGGTGTTTATGCCTGTGCTAGTTTGGCTTTGCAGAAGGTACAAACGTTTTTGGTGAATGAGGTACAGATGGTGTATCAGTCTCAAGGGATTGAGATTGCTGATAAACATATTGAGGTGATTGTGCGCCAGATGACGAATAAGGTGCGGATTGATGATGGTGGGGATACGACTATGCTGCCTGGTGAGTTGGTGGAGTTACGGCAGGTGGAACAGGTGAATGAGGCGATGTCTATTACTGGTGGTGCTAGGGCGCAATATACGCCTATGTTGCTGGGGATTACGAAGGCTTCTCTGAATACGGATAGTTTTATTTCTGCGGCTTCTTTCCAGGAAACTACGAGGGTGTTGACGGAGGCGGCTATTGAGGGTAAGTCTGATTGGCTGCGGGGTTTGAAGGAAAATGTGATTATTGGGCGGTTGATTCCTGCTGGTACTGGTTATAACACTTTTGAGGAGGCGGGGGCGATTGATGATTATGTGATGGATATGGGTTTTGGTGGATCTGGAGATGGGATATTAGATGAGGTTGATGATTCTTTGGATATGGTTTTAGATGACCGTACGGCTAAACTTTATAACTTGGATAGTCAAGGAATGGGTGAGGGGGGTTTTGGTGGTAATGGTGGTAATTTTTTTGGTGGTGGGGAACGTCTGATTTTGGATGATGATGATGATGATTTGATTGCTGATGAAATTAATGATTTGGCTATAGAAGATGATGATGGGGATGAGGATGATGATTTTGAGGATGATTTTGGGGAAAATGATGATGATTAATAAGTTGTAGTAAATACTAGGGTGTGTTGGCGATGGCGTAACGCACCCTGGGTTGTTGGATTTGAGGTAGATAATCTCAATAGATTTTCTATTTTCTATTCTTTATTGCCTGTGCTTAGGAATTAAATTTGGCTAAATTATTGTTGTGATGAGTAATTTTTTATTTTGTTTATGATGACGGAAATCAATATACCAAGTTTGGCTAGTCTTGAATATTATGCTTATGTTGATGATTGTGGTGAGGTGATGGCTGATTTTGAGGGTAAAATTGGGGTTTATGCTATTTTTGATGGGGATAAGGTTTTGCAATTTGTTGGCTATTCTCGTGATGTTTATCTGAGTTTGAAGCAGCATTTAGTTCGTCAACCTCAATGTTGTTATTGGGTGAAGGTGCAAACTATAGAACGTCCTCAGCGTCAGGTTTTGGAGGATATTGAAAATGCTTGGATGATTGAGGATGGGGCTATTTCTATTACGAGGTCTTTATGTAAGGAAAAATGGATTAATCCTATAGATGTGAGGGATTTAATGACGGTGGAGGAAAGGAATGATTATGAATATAGGGCGGTTGATGATTTGGGGAAAAGTAGGGTTTTAAAAGGTGTGGCGCGGCGTGTTGAGGGGGAGATTTTAGCGGTTTTGAAGGAACGGGGGGTAAATACTCAAATCCGTTTTAATCCTAAGTTAAAGGAGTTAGGATTGTTGGATTTGAAGTGAGTGGGGTTTGAAGCTGAATCAAAATATGTCTTTATATCTACTCATGTCTTATTAATGAGTATTTTATTTGAGGTATGACTAAATTAATAAGCTAGTTAGATCAGAAGCGGTAAAGTTGAAAGGTGTGAGTATTTCTACTTTCAGAAGATGGGAACTGGAGGGTAAGATATTATCAGAAATAATGTCTGGACATAACAGTATTTTCTGATAGAGTTTATTGGTCAGGAGGTCATAAAAATAAGAAAATTATGGAGGAGTTAAAAGATGTTGCTACTAGTACGCTGGGGCGTGGATAAAATGGCTGTTTTCAATTGCCAAAAAGCTGACTCTATATTATTTTTGATTTTTGATTTTTGACTTCTGCTCTGCGGTACTAGGTTTTAAAATTGAGTTAAAGTTCAACTAAAATCAACGGGTAAATATGGTAGAACACCGTGGAGTAGCTGGTCATGGTTGGAATTGGGGATTATCATTAATTAAACAAATATTAGACTATAACCAGAGTGGTCTTCAAGAAAAAATCAAATTTTCTACAGTAATAGGTTTACATAAATGGTTAGTGGCTTTGTTCCCAG
>LJOT01000564.1 GCA_001672075.1 Anabaena sp. CRKS33 | reverse complement strand
GTCCCCACTCGCTGGGGACATTAATTGACTTCTTTACTCTTGCCTCTTGCCTTGCTATAACGACAATTTTCAACGCCAACCTACTTACTCATATTTATTAACAATGAAAGAAAGAATAACTACGCTTTTGTTTTTGATGGTCATATTTTCTATTTTTTTTAGAGCTTGTGGTGGTACTACTACCAGTACCAGCAGTACAGAACAAGAAAAAACAGAATGTGAAGAATTTGCGGAACGGGTTACAATGAATAGCGGTGGTAGTAAATATTCTTTGATCAAATCTTGTGAAAAAGAAAAAGAGCGTAGTCAATGGGAAAATGACTATGAGGGATCATTGCAAAAATTAAAAGAAAAAAACCGTTAGCCGGAGGACACCTGCTAAATGGGGTAAGAGGTATAAAGGTTTTGTAAATAAAGACTCTAATCCTTTACCCCACAAGGATTGTAAAAACTACTTTTAGCGATCGCTCTTAATCACAGAATTAATTATTGAGTCCCCACTGGCTGGGGACATTAATTGAATAGAGACAATGTATAATAAAAAACGCCCGTCACTAACAACGGGTCCCCACTCGCTAGGGATATTAATTGAATGGAGACTTCTAATGGCTGACAAAGATCCTTACGTATATAGAATTAAATCAGTTGTAAAAGTTGTAGATGGTGACACTATTGACGCTGATATTGACCTTGGTTTTGATATCTCCCTTACTAAGCGAATTCGTCTTGCTGGTATTGATACCCCAGAGAGCAGAACATCTGATGCTTATGAGAAAAAACTCGGTCTCGAAGCTAAAGAATGGATTAAAGCGCGACTAAAAGATAATAAAAACATTCTAATCAAGACAGAATTACCAGATAGTACAGAAAAGTATGGTCGCATCATCGGTCATCTATACATCAATGGTGAGGAAATATCTCTGAACAATCAAATGATTATCGAAGGTTATGCTTGGAAGTATGATGGTGGCAAAAAGAAAAAAGATTTCGATGAACTTCTTGCAAGACGCAAAACGTCTCTTCCTAATAGTTAGATTATTTGTAGTTGCATGATCTACTGCAATGTTAACTGCAGATAACGTCCCCACTCGCTGGGGACATTAATTGAATGGAAACGTCATGATATTGAATGCTTATCCTATAAAATTGTTCATCTTTCCCACTCGCTGGGGATATTAATTGAATGGAAACCCTGCAAAAATGAAGAATTAAGAATTAAGAATGAAGAATGAAGAATGAAGAAGTCCCCACTCGCTGGGGATATTAATTGAATG
>LJOT01001059.1 GCA_001672075.1 Anabaena sp. CRKS33 | reverse complement strand
CGGCGCCAACTGCTGCAAGGCTTGACCGATGGCGCCGGGCGTGGGCACCTGTCGGGCTACCGCATCGGAGACGAAGAAACAGGTGGTTGATCGCCCTGATGCGATCTTGTCATAGTGCACGATTCCCCAGTTGTAGTAGCCAGGGCCAACCCCGCTGCCAATCAGTGTCGCGTAAGCACTTGCGCGAAAGCTGTATGGGTCACTGGCCGCGGAATCTTGCTGGCCAAAGTAAGTGTATGCGTTATCT
>LJOT01000563.1 GCA_001672075.1 Anabaena sp. CRKS33 | reverse complement strand
GCTCTGACGGTCGCTCATCTTCTTTGTCCAGGCGGCCATCTCGTCCAGGTAGCACAGCAGGCCGCGCGGACGCTCTGCCGCATAGCGCACCAGTTTCTGACTCGTGATGTCCGAGACTTTCAGGCGCAGCGGCTGCGGCTGGGGCGGCAGGTCCGACACGGTGGGCAGCACCGTGTTCCCCGTCACATCGAGCGAGGATGCGGCGTCGAGGAACTCCTTTTTCGACACCGCGTGCCGGGCCTCCAGCGCCTCCCAGTCGAGCATGCGCCGCTTGAACGCCGGGTAGTCCTCCGCTTCGATCTGGTGCAACACCTCGATCATCGGACTTGCGCCCGGGGTCTTCTTGTCGGCGGGTGACCCGATGGTCATCAGCCAGACGATAGGCGGCACCTCGTAGCCCTCCATCAGGCGCAGACGGGAGCGTGCATCGATGGCACCGGCCACCGCAGCCAGGCCTGAGAACAGCGGCACGATGGGGTCGCAGCCGATGTGCTCTGACACCTCAGTAGCCCGGTCGGCCAGGGCCTGCGGCCACCACTCCACCCGCATCACGGGCGCAGGCACCCGGCTGGACTCGATCAGCACCTGGGGCTGAGTCAGCGCCTCGGCGGGCTTGAACAGCGCCGAGGCATCCACCGGAGGCTTCACCCAGCCCGCTTGCCGCGCCAGGTGGAACAGGCTACCGAGCTTGACCGCCGTAGCCTTGTCGCTCTTGAACGAGCGCCACTGCGCCGCGATGGCCCGGTCGCCCGGGTACTTGCTGGCGCTCTTGGCGCTCCACTGCTGCCATGTGGTCAGCGCACCGTCGAGGTCGTCGGTTTGGCTGCCGGCCCAGTGCAGCGCCATCCCGCACGTGATCCACTCATCGCGTGAGACATCAGGGCTGATCGAGTCCAGCGCGCTGCGGATCTCGGACCAGTTGACCTCCACCGTGTCAACGGGCTGCGATGGCGCGGGTGCCGGTTCGTTCAGCAGCGTTTGCCACAGGTCGAGGAGCGCCGTGGGGATCAGCGGCATGCGCGTCCAGTGCCCGCGCCCTGCCCAGCGGTAAGGCTGCTGGGTGTCGGGGTGGATGCTTGGCGGCAGAACGTCCTGCATCGTCAGCCCGTCGGACGTGGCGCAGCGGAAGTCAAGGTAGTTGGACACCTTGCCGCCCACGTCCACCATGAGCTTCTTGCTCGGCAACGACAGGCCGAAGGGCATGCTGTACAGCAGCTTCCCATGACCCTGCCGCCCACTGTCCACAATCACCGCGTCGGGTGCATCGTAGAGCGCCTGCAGATCGAC
>LJOT01001058.1 GCA_001672075.1 Anabaena sp. CRKS33 | reverse complement strand
TGCAGGGAATTCTGCTTTCACTTTAGTTAGTCAAGGTTTAGATACTATCCAAGACTTTACTCCTGGTAATGACCAAATATCGTTGAGTAAGTCTGTATTTGCTTCTTTGACTAGTGTAGCAAACGAGTTTGCTGTGGTTGAAGATGATGATTTGGCAGGTACTAGTAACGGGCTAATTGTCTATAGCTCTAGCAGTGGTAGTCTTTTCTACAACGAAAATGGCGCGGCTGGGGGCTTTGGTGCTGGTGGTGAGTTTGCTATTCTCGCTACTGTTCCCAATCTGACTGCTAGTAATTTCTCTCTTGTTTAA
>LJOT01000275.1 GCA_001672075.1 Anabaena sp. CRKS33 | reverse complement strand
AGCAGCACAAGGTAATTCTAGTCTTCCTCGTTGTTGTGCAAGTGCTATTTCATAACAGGAAATAGTGGAAACTCCTACTTGTTCTGAGGTTTCAATTATTTCTCTCCAATGGGTAGGAAATTTATCAAATTGTTGATTAATAAACCAAAACCAAATATGAGTATCAAGGATAATTATTTGAGACATTCCCACTCTTCTTCATTGACAATAGGACTAACAATATCACCCAATGTTTTACCTTTACCAGCAATAGAACTAGGAGGAATACGGCGTTTTTTTGATGGTAAGTTTTCTTGTAGTATGGTGATAATCACACGAGCAGAATTAACTTGCGGTTGTTCTGACAACCATGTTAATTGGCCATTTTCATAAATTGCTTCGTAACTTTTTAGCATAGTAATTTGATGATGAATGATGGTTATTTTCTATTATAGTTTAAACAATTGCATTTTGTCTGATAGCGAAGCGTGGCGTTAGCCATATCAGGATGTCCAGGATTTGAGGATATACAGGATGTTCTTTAATATTCATCTACATTTTCATAAATTGCGCTAATTTTAATATTCTGTGAATATCAATATCAAATACAATCCTGTTAATCCTGTAATCCTGGTTATCCTGATTCAGACAGTTAAATTTTAATAAAAAACGGTGCGTTACATTTCATTAACGCACCCTACAATATAATCAATATAAAATAGTATGATAATTTTACTCTATATATTTAATAATTTCCATAGTTTCGACAAACTCACGTTCTTTAGATTTTAAATACTCATTTCTTTTGTCAATAAAACCATCATCTATTTTACCTTGGTTATATAAACTAACCATTTCTTTTGTTATGAAATGCTTTTCTAAAATATCACTATTAGAATTAATAAAGTTATTTAATATTTTATTATCAGTTGATTGATCAAATTCAGAGGATAATCTCAAAATTATATTACCCGGAGTTCTATCTTTTTTAGAAGAAATAAAAATTTCCTTTATTCCTTCCATATCTTGAGGTTCATTATCACCAAGAATTGATTTTAAATAAAATAATTGTAATGCTTTTGGTCTAACTCCTGTAAAGTTTAATTTACTTGGATACTTGGCTGTAGTAAATTCTATATCATCATTTATCTGATAAATACCATTAGGATGTTTTCCTTGTGCAAAGTCACAAAAAACTTGATAAGCATTTCTTTGTTGACTTAAAGAATATATTGTAAAATAATTAGAATAGGTAGTTATCCAAAACCATTTTTTTAAAAATTGCAATTCTACAACAGTAGGATCTGGATTTAATCTAAAATATTCAGATATAAAAATTAATTGAGCAGGATAAGGTAGTAAACGAATGTCTATTACAAATAGTTTTTTATATAAAAACTTTACTGTTTTTTCAATATGTATGTAAGCAGCTTGTGTAAAATATTCTAAATTATCCTTTAATAAGTCTTCTCTATTAACATCATAATAGAATGTTCCTCTAGCATTATAAATACATTTTAAAATCATATCTCTTTTCAAATCTTCAAAATTATAACTATTTAAAGTGTTGAGAAATTCAGTAATTGAATCTATTAGATTAAATTTCATTTCAACATAGCTTCTTGCTGATAATATATAGTCTTCAGAAATTTCTGTTCCTGTTGAGTTTAGTCTTGCAAAAATTTCTACAGCACTTTCGATATCACCTCCTTTTATTTCTACATAAGGTAATCTATATTTGTGCAGAATATCATGTAAATTTCTTACATTATCAATATATTCATTTTTTTCAATTTCTGTAATGTTTTCTTTATCTAATTGGCGAATAAAATCAAATAATTCACGATTGTCATAAACTTTATAAAGAGGTATTGAAAAAATATTGTCTTTTCTCGTTTGTTTGCTGAAATTATTTTCTTTAATATCAAAGAAAATTAAAAATTCTTTTAATTTAATATGATTTATTTCTTCAGGAAAGTTTTTAGGATTCATCAATACTCCAAATAATGTAGATATTCTTTGAAACCCATCTAATACATATTTAATATCACTATTTGATTTTTTGATGATGTATGGACCTATTTCATTTTTAGTTTTGTAATCTTTAGTTTTCCAAAATAATAAACTACCTATGGGATAACCTTTTAAAATACTATCAAATAATTCCAGTATTTGAGAGGTTTTCCAAACAAATTCTCTTTGAAATACAGGAATTTGATAACCTCCATTAGCTATCTCTTCTAATAAATCTTCAAGATATATAGTATCAGGTTTTACACTTATTTTATCGTTCATATTATTTTCGCTATTTTTAGTAAAATTTGTTCAAGTTCAGAAACCAATTCATTTGCTTCAGGGAGAAACACCTTATGATGTTCACATCTTTGCTCAAGAAGTCTGTAAGAAAAATCACCCAGGAACATTTCTGGAAATTCTGCTTTTATTTTTATCTGGCCTATATTGTTACTGTCTTTATTATATTCTAAAAAATCTAAATCACTTTCGCTTTTACTACTTAAATGGTCTTTCTGGTCTGGAGTAATTAATCGAGCTTTTTTAAATAAAATATCCAATGGAATATAATTTTCAATTTTCCTCTTGTATAGAATATGCCATATAATCAAATCATTTTCTTCGTAGATCATATCATTTGTAGTAGGAGGATTACTGATTTTTCGATTTTTGAAAAATTCAATTAGCGTTGTATATCTTGTGTTAAAGTCATTAATATGAATTTTGTCACTATCAAAAATCGTCATTAATTTATACTTGTAAATATAGTCATAATGTTGCTTTTTTATCCAAAATTCTGTTGTTTTTATAATCTCACCGATACCCCCAGCATTATCACATTCTATAGTCCCTAACTTAAAAGCCTTACTGATCAATAAATAAATAGAGCCTCTTTTTTTATGACTACTATACTTTTGGGAAATTCCTTGAATAAACTTACCATCATTAATACGATTTTCCACAATTATTTGAGAACGCTCTGTCAGAATTTTATAAGCATCCTTCGGGTGTATTTCTCCTGAATCAGTTCCAATAGTTATATGAGTAATATGATCTCTATACAATTTAGTAATAGGTTGACGAATTTTTGTTTCAATATAAAGTGCTAAATATTCCCTTTTAGTATCTGATAAATGAGATTGAGCTATTTTGTTTTTACTGAAAATGTATCTCTTCTCATTATCAAAAAAAATACTTTCAATACTTCTAGTATCTATAAAATGGTTATCTTTAAAAAGCTCAATAAGGATATCAGCCAGAATAGACTGCATATCACTATCTTGAGTTTGAAAAATTGCGGGGTTAAAAGATATGATCATATTGGTATCCTGGTTATAGTTACTGTTATTGTTATTGTTCTTTTCTTCTCAGTGCTTTTTGCATTTCTAAAATTTCTTTCATACCTTCATTAAAAACACCTTCTGGCCAATCACTTAACACCCCCTCCTCATCAACAGTTATTTCCCGTAGTTCTTTACCTTTTAATTCAGCATCTTCTATCCAGTAAATTATTAAATCATCTTTGGTAAAACCAAAATCATTCTCAACTATTAACTTACGCAAGCGCAAGATAATATTCTCGGAATGAGTTTCAATAATAAAAGTTTGATTATTTTCCTTTGCTGACTTTGCAAATAGTTCAGCTAAATCACCATGTGCAGCAGGATGTAAATGTAATTCTGGTTGTTCTAAAACAATTATTGAATCAGGTCTATCAGCAACATTAGCACGAACAACTAAAGGTAATGCTTGATTCATTCCTTGTCCCACATCCATAATATTTACTTCAGTATCATTTTTAGAAAGTAAAATTTGAATAAGAGGTTTTTTACTTGTATCATCTACTATCAATTCCCAACCGTCAAAATATTCCTTGTACCACTCTCCTACCTTCTCATACAACTTATCTTTTTTCTCTAATTTACTAACTCCAAGCATTAAATAAGCATTCTCACCTGTAATACCTGTATCTCTGAATTTTATTTGTCCAGGTAAAGAAAAGCATCTTGTAGGCAAAATCCTAAAAGGTCCAATATAATCTATATCAATTTTTGGTATTTTAAAATTTGCAGATAAATTTTCATTTGTACCTTCTTTGATAAATTTAGTGGGTATAAATCCTTTAAATTGGCAATCGTAAAGTTTCTGATCAATTTCATTAATGTATCCGTTAGTAAAAGGATATATATTCATCTGTTCTAGCTCAAATTCTTGTTTATTATTTTTATATTTCCATTGCCAAATATCTAAACCATAACCATTTACTTTTTTTAGTAACCCAACTTCTAGTTCCATATTACTCTCAAAAATGATGTTAAAATTTAAAGTAATTCCTCCAGACTTATTATCAGGAAACAAATTATCAAAATCTGCGCCTAATTCCACTCCATTATTTTTCAATAACAGAGGTTCATCACTATCTCCCTTGAGGGAAGTTTCCAGCAAAGTAAATAATTTAGCAATAGAACTTTTACCAGAACTATTTTTACCTATCAAAATGGTAATAGGTTTTAATTGCATTGTTTGCTCTTCATAAAATGCTTTGTAGTTTTTAAATGAAATAGATTTGACTTTCATAATGTTTAAAGCTGTATTACTCTGTATTCACTGAAATATTTGATTTGGAATAATTATACTATTTTTTTATTCCAAATCCGAAAAAATTTGCTTTTAACCTAAACTACAAAACCTCCCGACCCAAATAAACCTGCAACACCTCCGGTACTTTAATCGTCCCGTCTGGTTGCTGATAATTCTCCAAAATGGCGGCCATGGTCCTACCCACAGCTAAACCAGAACCATTTAAAGTATGCACAAATTGCGTCCCTTTCTTCCCCGATTCCTTAAACCGAATATCCGCCCTTCTCGCTTGA
>LJOT01001057.1 GCA_001672075.1 Anabaena sp. CRKS33 | reverse complement strand
TCACCTCTTTCTAAAACCTCTTGATAAAAACGGGTTTGAGTTACATCTGCTTCTCTGAGATTTAGCATTTTTTGAATCTCCTCTATACTTAGTTCGTTAAATTTGTTGACTAGAATTGCTTCTACCAAATCCAATTTTAGCTTATATTCTGTTTCTGTGGTTGCCTTGTTTAAAATTTGTCTGGCTTCAACTCCTGCTTGTGCTTTGGGGATGATGATTAATCTTAATATGGCTAAATTTGGGCTGAGGTTTTCTTTGTCTAATAAGTCTTCTAGGTATAATCTTTCTACTTGGTTATTGAGTAAATTTTG
>LJOT01000562.1 GCA_001672075.1 Anabaena sp. CRKS33 | reverse complement strand
ATTTTGCTTTGCAAATTCAATATCAGTTGCAGTTATTTTACCTAGTCCTTTAGCGGCTGGTCTAACTATAGCTGCATTATTCCAATCTGTCCAAATTCTTATTCTTGTACTATTTGCGATAGTATATGAATAGGCATAGTCTCGGCGCGCCGCATCACAATTACCAAATATGTTTTTCAAACCGCCCTAAATTATGAATTTTTTATCTACAAGACAAACAATCCTATTCACATTAGCAGCAATTATTTCTGGTTTTGAAGTCATAATGATAACTACTTCTGCTCACGCAAATCCGTATGGAGATACAGCAAGAGAGCTAGAGCGTGAAGCTGATACTTTGATAGAGTATGGCAAGAGACAAAACCAAAAAATAATTTCTCGGCTCTCTTGTGATCAGTTACTTGAAAGGGCAGACGCAAAGAGAAGAGACTTTACAAGATGGCAGCAAATTGCTGAAAATTCAACAACTGAGTATAATCGGAGAGCAAGTTTAGCTTCTGCTAGAGGTAGCTTAAATGCAACTCGTCAGTACATGAATGAATATAAAAGAAGAGGATGCTAATGAATAAACAAGTCTATCTGGGATTAGTTATTAGTTCTTTGACTGGATTTAATCTGTTATTTTTCGGGGCAATATCAGTATTGCCTGCACACAGTGAGATTATATCTAACACTCCTGTTTCATCGGCGATTAAGATTAACAGGACTCGACGCGCAAAAAAGAATCAAATCAACAATCAAACTAGTAGTTACAGCGATAATAATCGAAATGCAGGAGCTATGCAGCGTTATCTAATGGACAATCAAACCGGCAACTACCCATACACACGGTCAGAAACAACTGTTGTACAAGAAGATAAACAAAACCGCCTTGATGCTCAAATCAGAGCAGAGCGGGGACGGTCTGCTGCTGAGGCTCAGATGAGAAGACTTGCACCTTGTGCATCATACTCTGGAAATTGCTATTAATGCTATTACAGCCGATTCCTTTGTTATGAGGTACAGTTTAATCTTCTTAGTTTTTTATCCTACCTTCTGTGTGTACGTGGGAAGTTGAGGGGGTGCGATCGCTGTTTGGGGAGTTGAAGAGGTGCGATCGCTGTTTGGGGAGTTGAGGGGTGCGATCGCTGTTTGGGAGTTAAAGGGATGCGATAGCGAAGCGCTGCTGCAAGCAGTTCGCTTTACCAAAACCATAAAACCTCAATCAGATATTGACAATTAACAAATCAGAAGATAATATAAAGGTAGGCATAGCCTGGGGGTAGTCGTATGACTGCCGCATCATAAACCGCT
>LJOT01001056.1 GCA_001672075.1 Anabaena sp. CRKS33 | reverse complement strand
TCCCAATCTAAAATCTAAAATCTAAAATCTAAAATTTCTTGGTCATTGTTTACTCAATGGTTAGAATATTTTGGTAAAGTCTATGGTCGTGTAATTGTATCAGTTGCACCACAATATACCTCTCAAAACTGTTCTAGTTGTGGAGAAATAGTTAAAAAATCTCTATCAGTTAGAACTCATGTTTGTAAATGTGGGTGTATTCTTGACCGTGACCACAATGCTGCAATTAACATTCTAACTAAAGCACTAAGACAAAGTGGCTATGATTTAAGTACCGTCGGGCGGACGGAAACTAATAACGCTTGTGGAGAG
>LJOT01000561.1 GCA_001672075.1 Anabaena sp. CRKS33 | reverse complement strand
TTGCCCACCACGGTGTGACCCGAAGCGGCGGCAGCCACGGTGAAGGCGTTGGCCGCGCCCGTGTTGATGACCGTCCAGTCCACCGAGTCACCGACCGCGAACGACGTCGATGCGTCCATCACCGCGCCCGTGGCCAGCGTGCCGGTAACGGCGGCTGCGGTCGTGGACGTGATGATGCCGGTCGCGATCAGCGCAAAGGTGATCGTGCCGCTGGCGTTCAGAGTGCCGGGTGTCGGCTGGATCTGGTAGGACAGACGGTTCTGCATCACGGCCGGCGAGGTGCCGACTTCGTAGAACGTCTGGAACCCACCGGACGCCTCGACCTGCACACCAGTGGCCAGCGTGAAGGGGCCGAAGGTGACCATGCCGTTGGTGACGGTGCCCAACAGAACCGGCTGATCCGGGTAGTTGGGTGCCGTCGATGTGCGGCTGACGGTTGCCTGCCCTTGGCAGGACACGGCGATTGACGACCCAGCCGGGACAACGACCGTCCCGATCCCTTGAGGTTGTACAACGAATGACATTTGAGTTTCTCCTCAGGTGGATTAGGGTTGACCGAACATGATGATGCCCGACATCTGCGGCTGCTTGTTGACCACGCCGAAGAGCGTGTCGAGGCGAAACAGCGTCTTCATCGTCTTGATGTCGTACTGCTTCGTCATCACCAGTTCGATGCCCTGGTCCGTCGAAGCGCGCATCACGGCCGCACCGGCATTCGTCGGGACCGCGTAGCGACCCGGCAGGATTTCGATGGCGTCCTTTTGCCAGAACGGGTTCATGGCAGCGGCGGCGGTGTTCAGGAACGTGATTGCAGCGGTTGCAGAGGTCACTGGGATGGTGACGTTCTGGTACTGCGCCTCAGCGTCCGAGCCGCCCTGGTTGGAGATGATCGGAGCAGAGATCACCAAAGTCGTGGCGCTCGGCACCGCAATCACGCGGAACGTCTTGAGCACGCCCGTGGACTGCTTGGTGATGTGATGCACCGCAAACACGTTGGCAATGGTGAACGAGTCACCAGGCGCGACGTTGGTCGTGCTGGAGACAGTCACCGTCTGGAAACGGTTGTCGATGTTCGCAGCCTCACCCGTGGCCGCCACGGTCTGAGCGCGGGGCACCCAGAAGTTGTTTGCGGCCGGCAACGTGCTGATCGTCAGGCCCGCGCCACCAGCAGCAGCGGCCTTGCGCACTGAGTAATCGAGCTTGTAGGTCTCGAAACTCGCCACACGGCCCACAAACGCCCGACGCAGCGCGTTGTCGCTGATGTCGTTGCCGAAGCTGCGGGTGCTTTTCGCCAGGTCG
>LJOT01000037.1 GCA_001672075.1 Anabaena sp. CRKS33 | reverse complement strand
CCTCTTCCCTCTTCCCTCTTCCCTGTTCCCTGTCACCTGTTCCCTCTTCCCTCTTCCCTCTTCCCTGTTCCCTGTCACCTGTTCCCTCTTCCCTCTTCCCTCTTCCCTTGTCATAACGACAATTTTTAACGCCAACCTACTTAAGAGCATAAGAGAAAATGAACCACAAAGAAGTCGTGCCTTCATGGTTCATTAATTATTACCTAACTGTCCTCCAAGAGTGGAATTAAAGCTCAAATTTTAAAATTTCAAGTCTTCTAAATTAACACTAACAGACCGGGAATTTTGACTTTTCAGAGTTTCTGCTAATTTACCATTAGAGAGAGCAGCAATAGCACGAGCGTATTGGGGATCACTATTTGTACCGATTAAACTCGGATTAGAAGCCAATTGGCGTTCTTGTGTTTGTGTCAAGTCTAGCTTGATATCAGGTGCAATGCCTTTATGGTTGATATCTGTACCATTGGGTGTATAATAGTGGGCAATGGTGACGGCTAAACCTGAACCATCTTCTAGTTCATGGACTGACTGTACCAAAGCTTTACCAAAGGTTTGACTACCAACAACTACAGCCCGTTTGTTGTCTTTGAGTGCGCCGGTGAGGATTTCACTGGCACTAGCAGAATTACCATCTACTAAAATTGCTAAGGGTAGTTTGGTAATAGCCGTACCATTAGCTGTGGTTTGGGCGCTCCATCCTTTGCGGTCTACGGTTTTGACGATATGACCTTCATCTAGCCACATCCGGGCAATTTCTATACTAGCATTTAACAAACCTCCGGGATTACCTCGTAGGTCTAAAACATAGGAATCAACTTTATCACTCTTCCCTCTGCGAATAGCGGCACGCATTTGATCAGCTGCGTGGGAACTAAATTCTTGTAAGCGAATATACCCGACCCGCCGATTCGCTTCTTGTTTGAGATTATACCGAACCGTAGGAACTTCTATTGTTGCCCTTGTTAATTTGATTTTGAGTTTGCTGCCTGATCTTTCTATATCTAGGCTAACACTAGTACCTACTTGACCACGAATTAATTTTGAGCCATCTTCTACCGTCATTTTCAGGGTAGATTTACCATCAATGGCTAATATCTCATCCCCTGATTTTAGTCCGGCTTTCAGGGCTGGAGAATTTTCTATAGCCTCTATCACGGTGAGACGCTTGGTGTTTTCGTTTATTTGCATACGAATACCAATACCCGATACTTCCCCGGATGTTTGACTAGTTAGGGATTCATATTGTTGGGGATTCATAAACCGAGTATAGGGATCACCCAGCTTTTGCAAAGCTGCGCGGATTGCTACGTAGGCTTCTTCTTTAGAAGTATAGTCTTTACTTAATAGGCTCTGCCTGATTGCTTGCCAATCTTGTTGATTAAATTTATCATCAACATATTCACGATTCACCAACTGCCAAACTTGGTCAACTAATGCTTTAGGACTATCTTGTAAAGCAGCATGAACTGATCTTGTCCAAGCTTGACTAAATACAGCTATGGTAGCAGTTGTAGCGATCGCTCCACCAATCAAAGCAGCCTGGAGCGGTGAGTAATGTTTCGCAGATTGGTTCATGTATATTAGTGGAAATAGTTGTGTTTTTGAGGGTTTATTAATCAGAATTGATTTTTTGTGGTTTTCTATCCTAATAACCTTTATACTTCATCTATCTTGAGACCTTTTTTCCGTGATGGAATATTTTATTTTTTGGTTAAGCACTATTACAGATTGAGGTGAACCGTTTTTTTACAAAAAAACAACAGCCACTGTGTGACATTGACATAAGTGTCATTTATAAATTCTCAATTATTTTCTTTACCATACCATTTTCTTGCCTGAGTGGGTGTGATTTCCATTAAGATGATCATTAAAGTTTTATTAATGATGTTTTATTGCCATTAATTCACCTTGAGGGTAAATTAATAAAACGTAACAATTAGTACGGTTATTACTTGTACCTTACCAAAAGACCAGATTTTGTTGTCCCATGTATAACCCACTTCTTGAAAGGATCATGAACTAAGATGATATCATTTTTTGAGTAGCTGAATATCAATATCATTAATTCCAGACCATGTATGTAAGATATGCAAAGAACTCCAAAAACTGACAAAAGTGTCAACAAAACAAATTATGAATAACAAACCCAAAATAATTGTCCTCGACGATGATCCCACCGGTTCCCAAACTGTCCACAGTTGTTTACTATTGATGCGTTGGGATGTGGAAACTCTGGGTTTAGGATTAAAAGACAATGCCCCCATTCTGTTTATTTTAACCAATACTCGTTCCCTCACCCCAGCCGCAGCCGCATCTGTGACTAGAGAAGTTTGTCATCATCTCAAACTCGCATTAGCAGCCGAAAAAGTTACTGATTTTCTCATAGTTAGTCGCTCTGACTCCACTTTACGGGGACATTATCCCATAGAAACCGATGTGATTGCCCAAGAACTAGGTCCCTTTGATGCTCATTTTCTCGTCCCGGCATTTTTTGAAGGGGGAAGAATTACCCGCGACAGCATTCATTATTTAATTATTGATGGTGTTCCCACTCCCGTACATGAAACAGAATTTGCCCGTGATTCAGTCTTCAGTTACAATTATAGCTATCTTCCTAAGTATGTAGAAGAAAAAACCAAAGGACAGATCAAAGAAGATACTGTCAACAGATTTTTACTTACAGATATCCGCGCTGGTAGTTTAGAACGCTTATTACAACTTAATCACAATCAGTGTGGTGTAGTAGACGGAGAAAATCAACAGGATCTGAACACCTTTGCATTAGATGTATTAACGGCCGCAAGTCAGGGAAAACGATTTTTATTCCGTTCTGCTGCTAGTATTTTAACAGCTTTGGCTGCTCTACCCCCTCAACCAATTGCGGCTGAAAATATGGCAAAATATGTGCGGGGTAACAAACCTGGTGCAATCATTGTCGGTTCTCACGTTAAAAAGACAACTCAACAGTTAGAATCGTTATTACAACTTGAGGGAACGGTAGGCATAGAAGTTAATGTAGGTAGATTGCTTGATCATGGGGTAGAAGAATCTGCTAAACTATTAGCAGAGATTCTAGAAAATGTCAAAACAGTACATAATGCTGGTAAAACTCCAGTAGTTTACACCAGCCGTCAAGAATTAACTTTTAAAGATGTCAAAACTAGGTTAGATTTTGGCAGCACTGTTTCAGCTTTACTCATGGATATTGTCCAAGGTTTACCATCTGATATAGGATTCCTAATCAGTAAGGGGGGTATTACTTCAAATGATGTCTTGAGTACAGGTTTAGCTTTAACTTCTGCTAGATTACTTGGTCAAATTTTAGCAGGTTGTTCCATGGTAATCACACCATCTGATCATCCCCTGTTTCCTAATTTGCCTGTAGTGTTGTTTCCCGGTAATGTTGGTAATGCTGATGCTTTGGGGACGGTTTATCAAAGATTGGTATGTAAATTGACAATTGACAGTTGACCAAAAAATTTTAGATTTTAGATTTTAGATTTTAGATTGGGAATTTTCGGTACAAACCCCGCCCCTTGAGGACGGAACTAATCCAACGTTTCGTCAATCTAAAATCCTCAATCTCCGCACTTTAGGGTGGATTCAATCCAAAATCTGTGGACAATTATCAATTTTAGATCTCACGGTTGGTATATTTTGGCTAGTGCTGCATGAATTCTGATTCTGCTAAACATGATGCAATAAACTCTGAAGTTCCTAATTCAGAGTCAGTTGTGTATGAGGTCGATATAAAAGTAAATGATTCTAATTCTGGTGAGGTAAATACTGATGATATTAAATCTGATATCATAAGCTGTGAAGTTCCTAATTCTGGTCAGGTAAATACTGATGATGCTAAATCTGATGCAATAAACTCTGAAATTCCTCCGTCAGAGTCACATATTGGCCATGAGGTTGATATAGAGGTAAATAATTCTAATTCTGGTGAGGTAAATACGGATGCTACTGATCAGGTAAAATCTAGTTCTATAGACCCTCATCAGGAGTTAAACTCTGTTATTGCCTATTTTAAAAATAATTCTGTTGCTGAAAATATGGCTACACCTCCGAGTCTATCAGCATCTCATATTCCTAATCTGATAGCAGAAGGTTCTATTTTATCTGATTTAACAGATGAGGATTTAAGTTACCAGCTACAAAAGGCAGAACAAAATACTCAAATTCAGTTAAAAACTCAAGGAGAGCGACTGTTATTAATTTTGCCCACTGAATCTCAAGTACCACCATCAGAATTTAGTTGGTGGGAGATTTGGCAACAAATGAAACAGCGTTTAAATGCAGGCGATCGCTTACGTAAGCCGAACACAGCCCTGCATCTGGTAGCTAAAGATCGGTTATTAGATAACAGACAACTGCAAGATTTGGCAGAAACATTAAATACATATCAAATACAACTAAAATCCGTAGCCACCAGTCGGAGACAAACGGCGATCGCTGCTTGTACCCTGGGTTACTCCGTAGAACAAATCCCACTAGAAACATCCCTGACTGCCGATTTTCAAACTACTCCTGCCCCACTGGCAGATGCCCTCTATTTGCAAATGACAGTCAGATCAGGTGTGGAAATTCGCCATGGCGGGACAGTGATTATTCTGGGAGATATTAACCCTAGTGGTATCATAATTGCAGATGGAGATATTCTAGTTTGGGGTCGTTTGCGGGGAGTTGCCCATGCCGGAGCTGGTGGTAATCGGGAATCTTTGATCATGGCCTTGCAAATGGAACCAACCCAGCTAAGAATCGCTGATGCTGTTGCTAGAGCGCCAGAAAAGTCCCCAACCAATTTCTTGCCTGAAGTTGCACATATAACAACAGAAGGAATTCGCATTGTCAAGGCCGCCGATTTTTCCCGCAGCCAATTAAATAGTCGGACGCGATTAATTACACAAAATCTGATCTAAAATTCTTGACTAGGCAAGAATCACAAATGTAATTAATTCCATGAATAGCCTGAAATATTTTATTGTTCCTGAATCTTATACAGCATTACCATGAGTCGCATTATTGTCATTACCTCCGGTAAAGGAGGAGTGGGTAAAACCACAGTTTCAGCTAATTTGGGCATGGCCTTAGCCAAAATAGGCAAGCAAGTAGCCTTAATTGATGCGGATTTTGGCCTGAGAAATTTAGATTTACTACTAGGATTAGAAAATCGGATTGTTTATACAGCGGTGGAGGTCTTAGCTAGAGAATGTCGTCTGGAACAAGCCTTGGTAAAAGATAAGCGACAGCCTAATTTGGTACTCCTACCAGCAGCCCAACATCGCAATAAAGAAGCGGTAACACCTGAGCAAATGAAGTTACTGGTAAATGCACTATCACAAAAGTATGAGTATGTGATTATTGACTGTCCAGCAGGAATTGAAATGGGTTTTAAAAATGCTACCGCTCCAGCTAAGGAGGCTCTGATTGTCACTACTCCCGAAATTTCCGCCGTCCGTGATGCTGACCGAGTAGTGGGATTACTTGAAGCACAAGGCGTGAAAAAGATTAACTTAATAGTTAACCGGATTAGACCAGCAATGGTACAAGCAAATGATATGATGTCTGTACAGGATGTTCAGGAACTTCTCGCTATCCCCATAATAGGAGTAATCCCCGATGATGAGCGTGTGATTGTCTCTACCAACCGTGGCGAACCATTGGTATTATCAGATACACCATCTTTAGCCGCCACCGCTTTCGAGAACATTGCTCGGAGATTGCAAGGGGAAACTGTCGAGTTTCTTGAGCTTGACTCATCTGCTAAAAACATCTTTTCCCGCTTGAGAAAGATGTTTTGGTCAAAACTTGTTTAATTAACTTCCCAGTTTCTTGTGCCTTACACATACCCGCAATGATTCTTGAAATTTTAGAAAAACTTTTTGTCCGCAGTCCCGATAACAGCCGCAATGACGTTAAACGTCGTCTGCAATTTGTTATCTCCCATGACCGTGCTGACTTGAACCCCGAAACCTTAGAAAAAATGCGTCAGGAAATCCTGGAAATTGTTTGTCGCTATGTGGAAATAGAAACAGACGGTTTAGAGTTTTCCCTAGAAAGCAATCAACGGACAACGGCTTTAATCGCTAATTTACCAATTCGTCGAGTCAAGGAAACTCTCGATGAAAACCAGTTAGAAAACACCGATATTTTACTTTTATAGTTTGTCGTTTGTCTAGAAAATAGCCTTACCTTTGACGCGACTATTGAAGAATTTATTACATTGGTATCAAAACTACCCGTTGTTTTTAGTTGTTACTGTTGACAACGGGTATTGATTAGTGATTAATTACTTATCGAGATGCAACCTGTGGATCAGCCCAAATTTTGGCACTTTCACCAAAGGTGATCGGCTGGTCTTCCTCTGCTGTAATATCTAAGGTTTGACCATCATTAGCCACTTGCACTAAAGGCCAATTTTCTTCCCCTAGTTCACCGGCACGAAATAAGACACTGTTAGGTTGATTTTTACTCCAACCCAACAAAATGGCTATTTTTTCGTGGTCATCTTCTGATTGCACAGGATTAACTACATTGATATTATTTTGTTGACGATCCCAAATTACAGCCTGATCCGTAGCATCTGCTGTGTTAAAAATAGCCACAAATTTACGTGCTAGAAAGCGATCGCCTTTTTCAGACCAGCTAACAGGCACTAATACCTTAATTTTACCATCATTATCAGCTTCTTCAGACAAACTTGCCTCTTTATTTAAGAGAGGATCAATCTCCTTATCGGTTGATATCATCACCCGCAACTTCTTAGTTTCTCTATCCTCCAAAAACAACACGCTTTTAACTCGGCTATTGTGCATTTCTGGTCTGACTTCCATTTGCACCCGGCTATAAATCCCATACTTGCCATCAGGTGAAATTACTGGTAAACTACGGTAATAACGGACACCAGAGATACCTCTACCACCAATCGCTTCCTGAGTTGCCATAATCCATTTCCAAGGTATGGGATGGGGGCTATCTATGGGATCATCCTGTGTCATTTCTGACTCATTTTCCTCTTGAATTACAGGTATTTCTTCGGTTTCGTCTAGTTGTAATGTATTCTCCCCAAATCTAACCCTTGATGTTGCTAATACTTCTGATTCAAAATCCTTATTCTCTAGAGGATTAAACTCAGCTTCTTCCTTTGTGTTCTTTAATTTTTGACTTAAATTAAATTGATTAATGGATACTTGTTCTTGAGATTCTACAGCACCCACTGATGGTACAGTTCCCTTAACAGAATTATTCCCGGTTTGCTGATTTTTTGCTTTGGTGATGACTTTATTGGTTGATAATGACTGTATTCCTTCCCCAATAGATATTTTTCCTGTCTGAGAATTGACTTGAGCAAATTGTAAATTTATGTTCCCTTGGGCATCAGATTTGTCATTTCCTGAATTGGTATTTGCTACTTGGGATTGTTTAGCTAAAGTACCATGAAGAGACATTCCTACAAAGGTTGAAATTACAATAGCAATAGCAATGTACTTGATAAATGGTTTAACACGGAACCATCCTAACACCAAAAATGATTTAAGCATGATGAGACTCTCTGGAGGCAGTTGCTAAGTGCGGGCAGTATTTATACAGGAATCGTAAAAGCTATGACTATATAATATATATATCAATCAAGCAAAAGCTTTTACAGGATAATTTATGTAAATGTTACAAGGCTTTACAAAAGTTTTAGTGTAACCATTGATCCCCTCATAATTTTTACATAATATATACATAAGAAAGCAAGAAAGCGGTCATCGCTGTCACTTGAGGCAACATCCATATTCAAATTAACTTGAATATAGACATTTTTCTAGTGATCATCATTGAGTCTTGATTTGACTAAATGCTTTTTGAAGTAGCCTTAGCTCAAACTAATCTCAAATAACTTGTTTTGTTTTTAGCTTGCTGTAGTATTTCAAGCTTTGTACAAATAAAAGTCATCTATTCTTGGCAAATTTAAACCAAGTGATGCACAAGCAAAAATAAATAAGACCACTAAATACCCACACCCAAATTTACAAATTTAGAATTACACTGGTAAATGCTAAAATTAAGCAAACACAGTCTATTTGCAACTTGGGTAATTACTGAACAGTTTTGATTTAGTAGAGAGAAAAATAGCTAAGTCAAAAATATAGCGAGACAGACAAAACCCGTCGATAATAGATGAGATTAGCGATAACTTCTCTTGGAGATGCTTGGCGTTGGTGTAGTCTGTCAGATGGAGAAAACGTTCCGCGTTGCGTAGATTGCTTTTCTTCCATAGCCAAGACAGTGATTAGCATAACTTAACTAATTGACCTGATATCTATAGTTGATTTTTGCCATTTTCACTGATCTAATAGTAGACACTATACCATGAAACCTTGGAAATTCATATCCTGCCACCAAAAATTCTGTAATTAAATTTCGTAGTAGAGATAATTTCATTGATATTTAGATTTTGCAGTTGTCAACAACGGGGAACACACCTAATATTAATTAATGACTTATGACTCGTGATTAATAGTTAATAACTAATGAGAATAGTATTTTTTGGTACTCCTGATTTTGCCGTTCCTACCTTGAAAAAACTCTTAGAAAATAGTGATTTTGAGGTATTAGCCGTTGTCACTCAACCGGATAAACGTCGAGAGCGTGGGAATAAATTAACACCTTCACCCGTGAAAACTTACGCTACAAATCATCATATTCCAATTTGGCAACCTGAGAGGGTGAAAAAAGATGTGGAAACCTTAACACAACTCAAACAAATGGAAGCAGATGTATTTGTAGTTATTGCTTATGGTCAAATTTTGTCTAAGAAGATATTAGATATGCCAAAGCTCGGTTGTATTAATGTACATGGTTCAATTTTACCTCAATATCGGGGGGCTGCCCCAATTCAATGGAGTTTATATCACGGAGAAAAAGAAACGGGAATTACAACTATTTTAATGGATAAAGGGATGGATACAGGGGATATGCTGCTAAAAGCTACTACAGACATTGAATTACTAGACAATGCTCAGATTTTAGGGGAAAAATTGGCTATTATTGGTGCAGATTTACTAATAGAAACCTTATATAAACTGGAACGTCAGGAAATTCAACCTATTCCCCAAGATCATGGCTGTGCTACTTACGCATCTTTGATTCACAAGCCTGATTATAATTTAGACTGGGGACGAAGCGCTATCCAATTACACAATCAAATTCGCGGCTTTTATCCTGATTGTACTACCGTTTTTCGCAACCAACCATTTAAAATCACTGCTAGTGTTCCCCTAGACATTGAGTATATTCAAGAATTACCAGAGCAGTTACAAGAAAAAATACACAAGATGTCTAAATCAATGGTATCAGGAAAAGAAGGAGAAGTAGTTAATATTATTAAGGGAGTAGGGGCAATTATCCAAACGGGTGAGGGTTTATTGCTATTGCGAGAAGTGCAGTTAATGGGTAAACGGCCTCAGTCAGGATGGGATTTTGTCAATGGAACTCGGTTAACGGTGGGTGAGGTAATGGGTAATGGGTAAGTAGGTTGGCGTTATGACAAGGGAACAGGTGACAGGTGACAGGGAACAGGGAACAGGGAACAGGTGACAGGTGACAGGTGACAGGGAACAGGAAACAGGTGACAGGTGACAGGTGACAGGGAACAGGAAACAGGTGACAGGTGACAGGTGACAGGTGACAGGTGACAGGTGACAGGTGACAGGTGACAGGTGACAGGTGACAGGTGACAGGGAACAGGTGACAGGGAACAGGGAATCGGTTTTTTCCGTTCACCTACTTAATGGGTAATTGGTAATGGATAGAGAAATATTATTAATGGATAAAAGACAACGGACAACGGACTAATGACTTTCATAAAAACGGCAGGACTTACAAGGTCCTGCTGGGTTAACAGCACAACGAATAATTTCCGAAAGGGCATTATAGTTACAAGTAGCATCACCAATAACCCAACGTCCCTCTACTAAAGTTTTTTCTTCTGGTCTTTGAGCTATTTGTACGTAAATAGCGATATTATTTAAAATATAGCGTCCACCTTGAAGCTGATACCTGTGACAACGCTCTAAGACTGCGTAGGTTTTACCGGCAAAATCTAAATAGTTTCCCGGTTGAGGTGTCCAATCAAGCTGTAATTTACCAAGAGATTGACGCGGATGTGTTAAAATTACCTCTGTGGGTAAGAAATTTAGTTCCATAAGCTCCATAATATGTTATCTGATTTACTTATTGAGCATATTATCACCAATTAGGATGTTTTTGCTAGAGTTTAGGTTTTATCTTAATCAGATTAAGCGTAATTTCTTTAAATTATATAGTTAATATATGTTTATGGACTATGTAGTATTTGATCCTAATTGGACAAATATCTGAATAATTTAGATAGATTATTCATGATGGGTATTGTAGATAACTGTCGGGAAAATCACGATTAGTTTACATATCTTTACAAGTTGGCATTTATAGCAGAGGGTGGTTTAGGTAAACACTTGATGTCTATGTTGCTGATTATGACTGAATCAGAGGGATATTGGTAGATAAATTGTCCAAAGTGTCTATTACATTGTTTAAAGTTATGTAGCCTTTTGCTTACAAGCTATCAAGCCCTGGGGTAAACTATGCCTTGATTATGATTTTGTCATTCATTCTAGAAGAACACCCAAGAGGAGAAGTTTTTCAATGTCTCATACCGTAAAAATCTACGACACCTGCATTGGCTGTACACAATGCGTCCGCGCTTGCCCCACTGACGTACTGGAAATGGTTCCTTGGGACGGCTGTAAAGCTGCTCAAGTGGCTGCGTCTCCCCGCACTGAAGACTGTGTAGGTTGTAAGCGGTGTGAAACTGCTTGCCCCACCGACTTTTTGAGCATTCGCGTTTATTTAGGCGCTGAAACAACTCGCAGTATGGGCTTGGCTTACTAGGAATTTCAAATTTCTACAATTTCTAAATTCTTGGTAGTTTAGTGTTGGGGAGTGAGAAGCAAAGAAATATTCAGATTCTTCCCTCATTCCCCAGCATTTTTGTTGTCAGTTGTCAGTTGTCAGTTTTCCGTTGTCGGTTGTCCGTTGTCAGGAAGAAGTGAAGTAAATAAGTTACCCATTACCCATTACCCATTACTAATTTGCTTTTATCTGCTAAAGTGGCTGAACTATCCCAGCAACTATACTTAAAATTTAATCATCCTGTAATTGGAGTGGTTTAAGCAATGTGTGGAATAGTCGGATATATAGGCACTCAGGCAGCGACAAATATTTTACTGGCTGGTCTGGAGAAGTTAGAATATAGGGGTTACGACTCGGCAGGAATTGCCACTATTTTGGAAGGTGATGTGCATTGTGTGCGGGCTAAGGGTAAATTACTCAACTTACGTTCTAAACTCGAACAAATCGAAAATCCTGCCCAAATTGGTATTGGTCACACCCGCTGGGCAACTCATGGTAAACCAGAAGAGTACAATGCTCATCCTCATTTAGATACGGCTCTGCGGGTAGCGGTAGTGCAAAATGGTATTATTGAGAATTATCGAGAGTTACGAGAACATTTAAAAGCGTTAGGTCACACATTCCGTTCAGAAACAGATACAGAAGTCATCCCCCATTTGATTGCTGAATGTTTAAAGCATTCTTCTGATAATAAAGTTTCTGCTTCTGTGTTTTTAGATGCAGTGCGTCAAGCTGTAAGTAAGTTAGAGGGGGCTTATGCGATCGCTGTTATTTCTGCTGACTACCCTGATGAAATGATTGTAGTTCGTCAACAAGCGCCTTTAGTGATTGGTTTTGGTCAAGGTGAGTTTTTCTGTGCTTCAGATACCCCAGCAATTGTTCCCCATACCCGCGCTGTATTGCCCCTAGAAAATGGGGAAATCGCTCGTTTGACTCCTTTAGGGGTGGAGGTCTATAACTTCGCTGGACACCGCTTGAAAAAGCATCCTCGCACCCTGAACTGGAATCCTATTATGATAGAAAAGCAGGGATTCAAACATTTTATGCTCAAGGAAATCTATGAGCAACCGGGGGTAGTACGGGATTGTTTGGAGGCTTATTTTTCTACGGAAGAGAGAGAAAATACTGATCAATCACCAGTAAAGTTAGGTCTGAGTAGCGAATTTTACGCAGATATAGAACAGATTCAAATTGTCGCCTGTGGTACAAGTTGGCACGCGGCACTAGTGGGTAAATACTTATTAGAGCAATTGGCAAAAATTCCCACTCAGGTACAATATGCTTCTGAATTTCGGTATGCAGCATCACCGCTAACGCCTAATACTCTAACTATTGGCGTAACTCAGTCGGGAGAAACTGCTGATACTTTGGCGGCTTTGTCTATGGAAAAGGAAAGAAGACAGGGAAAAGAGCCTAAGTATCAAGCGCGACTTTTAGGAATCACGAATCGCCCGGAAAGTAGTTTGGGTAATATGGTTACAAATATTATCAATACTCATGGGGGAATTGAAATTGGTGTGGCCGCGACGAAAACTTTTGTAGCGCAATTGATGGCTTTTTATGCTTTGGCGCTAGATTTGGCTTATCGTCGTCATGAGATTAATTCTGTTAGATTTGAGGAAATTCTCACGGGTTTACGGGAATTACCAGGGGAAATTGAAGCGATTTTAGAAACTCAAGAACGTTATATTGAACATTTGGTACATGATTTTGCGGAAACAAAAGATTTTATCTTTATTGGCAGAGGAATTAATTTTCCCATTGCCTTAGAAGGGGCTTTAAAATTAAAGGAAATTAGCTATATTCATGCGGAGGGTTATCCTGCGGGGGAAATGAAACATGGACCAATTGCGTTATTAGATGCTAAAGTTCCTGTGGTAGCGATCGCTGTTCCTGGTAATGTATATGAAAAGGTGATTTCTAATGCTCAAGAAGCAAAAGCCAGAGATTCTCGTTTAATTGG
Organism: Anabaena sp. CRKS33; assembly: GCA_001672075.1. Taxonomy (GTDB): domain Bacteria; phylum Cyanobacteriota; class Cyanobacteriia; order Cyanobacteriales; family Nostocaceae; genus Dolichospermum. Next base: position 10,405 of record LJOT01000037.1, on the reverse strand, counting down.
GGTAACATCTATTAAAGATGATGAAGTGACGGAAATTTTTAATGATTTAATTCCGGTTCCCCAAGTGGAGGAAATTCTCTCACCAATTCTCACAGTTATACCGTTGCAATTATTAGCTTATCATATTGCGGCACGGCGAGGTTTAGATGTAGATCAACCGAGAAATTTGGCTAAGTCAGTGACAGTTGAATAGTTGAATAACTGATATTTTCTAGATTTTGTAAATAATAATTAGGTGGGTATTTCCTACCTAATGAACAGAATGAAATTTTTTTAGAATCATCGGATTTACACAAGTGTGACAATAAATCATTGTAAAATATGTTTGTAGTCAGGGCTTTAGCCCTGATCTTATTTTCGTAACGTCTCCCAGGGAGAAACTATAGTTCTCACTACCTAGAATATCATAGCAGTTGCGTCAGTCCTGATTTGGTGACGGGTGATGAGTAAAATAGTTAATTATTCCCCACCCTACACCCTATATGTTACTACCTATTACCTTGCGCCCAAATGCGGGTAGGTAGTCCCCAAACGTAAATAAAACCTTCCGCAGCTTTATGATCAAATTGATCTTCTGCGCCATAAGTTGCTAAATCAGGAGTGTATAGAGTATTATCGCTCCAACGACCCACAATTATAGCATTACCTTTAAATAGCTTTAAACGCACTACACCAGAAACTCTCTCTTGTGTTTGTTGAATAAAAGCATCTAAAGCAGCTTTGAGAGGACTATACCAAAGTCCGTTATATACTAGTTTAGTATAGGTTTCTTCTATACCTCGTTTGTATTGACTAACATCTGCTGTTAAAGTCAGACTTTCTAAGTCACGGTGAGCATTAATTAAAACTACCATTGCGGGTGATTCGTAGATTTCCCGTGATTTAATCCCGACTAAGCGGTTTTCAATCATGTCAATGCGGCCAATACCATGATTTCCCACAATTTTATTGAGTTGTTCAATTAGCTCAACGGGGTTTTTTGCTGTCCCGTTAATGGTAGTAGGAAGTCCTTTTTGGAAGCCAATTTCTAGATATTCCGGCTCGTTGGGAGTATCAGCTATAGCTTTGGTCATTTCATAGATTTCTTCGGGTGGTTCGTTTGCTGGGTCCTCTAATGTACCGGCTTCAATACTACGACCAAGTAAGTTTTTATCTATACTGAAGGGAGAGGATTTTTTTACCGGTGCAGGAATACCAAACTTCTCACCATAAGCAATGGTTTGCTCTCGACTCATGCCCCATTCTCTCGCTGGTGCTAATATCTTTAAGTTAGGGTTGAGGGCTGTACAGGAAACATCAAAGCGTACTTGATCATTGCCTTTGCCCGTACAACCGTGAGCGATCGCATCCGCATCATATTTTGCAGCCGCTTCTACCAATATCTTAGCAATTAAAGGTCGAGCCAAGGCTGTACCAAGAGGATAGCGATTTTCATAAAGCGCGTTAGCTTGAATAGCAGGAAATGCGTATTCTTTAACAAAGATATCCTTAACATCCGCTACTAAGGACTCACTTGCACCTGATTTCAGGGCTTTTTCTCGAATTGGTTCTAATTCATCTCCCTGACCTAAATCTGCTGCTAGGGTAATTATCTCTTCTACTCCCCACTCTTGCTTTAAGTAGGGAATACAAACGGAAGTATCAACTCCACCAGAATATGCTAAAATAACTTTTTTGGCGCGACCCATGAATTTCTCCACTCAGGAAAACAAAGAATGAGTCATTATTATATCTGACTTACCTAGCGTATATTTTTTTTGTGCAACGGTAACTTGCCCATATTTGTCCTATTCTCAATACAAGCAATAGTATTTTAGGTAAAACTGTGTTTTTGAGTATTGTTATTCCCACTTATAACCGCTTACCAATTTTAGAAAAGTGTCTCCGCGCTTTGGAGGTACAGCAGTTAAGCAACGAAAATCACATAGAAGATTATGAAGTCGTATTAGTAGATGATGGGTCTACTGATGGTACTCTAAATTGGTTAGATTTACATAAAGACGAATTTCCTCATGTTCACTGCTTTGAACAGAATCATGCAGGACCGGCTGCGGCACGAAATTTAGGAGTAGAAAAAGCCCGTGGTGACACGATTATTTTTATTGATAGTGATTTAGTGGTTTTACCGAATTTCCTCCAAGCTCATACAAATGCTTTGATACAAGGAAAAGAGAAATTAAGAAGCGACAGCTTTTTTACTTATGGTGCTGTAATTAATACTTGTAATTTTATCAATCCCACCGCAGAACCTTATAAAATCACAGATTTTTCCGCTGCTTTCTTTGCTACGGGTAACGTCGCTATTCCCAAACATTGGTTAATGAAAGCTGGGTTATTTGATAATAGTTTTCAACTCTATGGTTGGGAAGACTTAGAATTAGGTGTCAGATTAAAAAATCTAGGTTTAAAACTAATTAAATGTCCCGAAGCTGTCGGTTATCATTGGCATCCACCCTTTAGTGTACAACAAATTCCCAAATTAATTGATCAGGAAATTCAACGAGGAAAAATGGGAGTTTTATTTTATCAAAAACATCCCACTTGGGAAGTAAAAATGATGATTCAAATGACTTGGTTTCATCGTTTATTATGGGGTATTCTGTCCTTAAATGGCCTTCTCAACGAAAGAACAATGTCTCCCTTTTTACAATGGTTGATTAATTTGGGTAAACCACAACTAGCCTTAGAACTAGCGCGGATTTTCTTAAATTGGTATAACGTAAAAAGTGTTTATGCAGCTTATGTTGAGACAGAGAGTAAATAAATCAAAGCAGTAGCCCAAGACTCATATAACTGACGCAAAATATCTTTGAAACCTTCTTTCCTTCCTGTGCTTCACTGCTTCGTGGTTCATTCATTCTTAGAATCAGATATTTAATTTTCAAAGATGCCTACTGACTATCATATTTTATTAATTTCATCAGACACAATTAGCTGTATGCTTAATGATAGGCAACCTAGTTGTAACTTCACGTAATTAGGCGTAAAGAAACTTAATATTGATCACTATTTTGCTTGTTGGTATTAGTTTTACTGCTAATTGGTTCATTTACGCCTAAATACTTAACTTGGTCGTTCAGCAAGTCAGAAAAAAACAGTCTGATAGCTTACGTATCGCAGTCACGGCTCAATACTAGTAGCAAAAACCACAACAACCCTCACGACAAAGACGTAAAAATGATTCAAAAAATTTTGCTTGCTGTCTCCGGTTTGGGACACGCGGAAGAAATGCTCAAAAACTTGAAAAAAATGCCTTCATTTCAAGGTGCGAAGGTAACGGTTCTTCACGTTGTTAGTCCACAAAGCACTGCTGCTGTCATGACGGATAAATGGGAAGAAGGTGGCAAAATTCTGGCTAAGGCTATTCAGTATTTAAACTTAGATCCTAGCCAAGTTTCTTCTATTTTGCGTCAAGGTGATCCCAAGGATGTGGTTTGTCAAGTCGCGGATGAAATGGATGCTGATTTGATTATTATGGGTTCACGAGGACTGAAGCGGTTACAATCAATTTTATCTAATTCCGTTAGTCAGTACGTTTTTCAATTGTCTTCCCGTCCCATGTTGCTTGTGAAAGATGATATTTATGTCAAAAACATTAAGCGCGTTATGGTAGCAATGGATAATTCTGAGTCTGCTAAAAATTGTTTAAATTTAGCTTTGTTCCTGCTCCGGGGTGTTGTGGGTGGACAATTAGTTTTAGCTAATGTTAATACAGATTTAGGTGGCAAATTATCAGGTATTACTGATTTGAAACCAGAAAGAAGTTCTGTGTTAGGAATGGCTCTAGCTGAAGCAGAAAGACAATCTGTAGCAGTGCGTTGTGTTACCAGCAGTGGTAAACCGGGGGAAGAAATTTGTCGTTTGGCTCGTGAGTTGAATATAGACTTATTATTAATTGGTTCTCCAGACCGTCGGCCATCTATTGCTAAGAGTTTTGTTGATTTAGATCGTCTTATAGGCGCGTCTTTATCTGACTATGTTCGTGTTAATGCTACCTGTCCAGTCCTTTTGGCTCGAACCGCTGGTTAGTCCTGGGAGGGACTATCAAGTCAAGTGGACATAAACCCGATTTTTGTCTAGTAGGGGCAATTTCATGAATTATCCCTACTTTTGTTCTGTTCTGCATAAATCACCAAAACATCCGATAATTGTTTGTGGTAAGTAGGTGAACGGAAAAAAACCGACATAAGTAACGAAAAGTAAAGTTGCCCAAAACCTGTTCCCAGTTAAGAGTTCCCTGTTCCCTTGTCATAACGACAATTTTTCATGCCAACCTACTGATTTAGTTTAAGCCATATTTTCTAATCATTTAAAAACTCTGCCAAACTTGGCACATTTACCCAATTTCCTGTATCATGGGATTGGTGGCATAAATCCATAAGTAATTGGGAATAAACCCCTGCTTGCAAAGCAGGTGTAGTTTGTTCATGGTTAGTAATTCCTTTTACCCATTCATCAACAACACGCAACAAAGCGCAAATCCGCCCGTCATGATAATATTGAGGAAAGAGAAATTCTTGGGGAATTGCTATTTCTTTCAAAGGTTCACCCGGTTGAGAACTCCAAAGCTGAAAGCCATGAATATAGTCTTTTTGATTATTACTACCTAAAACCAATGTTCCCTTATCTCCATATACTTCTATCCAATGGGTTCTAGGTGCATGAATAACCGCACTAATACAGACTTGGACAGGTGTACCATTAACCAATTCTAGAGATAATAAACAAGTATCATCACTATCAACTAATTGTAATTCACCAGTGGCGGGGTTAATTCTTTCAGGAATAGCAGTAATTAAATGAGCGTTTAATTTCCCAACAGCACCGAATAACCAGTTAATATAATCAAAAGCATGAGAACCTAAAGCACCTAATACACCACCACCTTTTTCTTGACTAGAATACCAATTCCAAGGACGAGAAACATCAGCACGAGAAGAACCCAACCAGTCAATTTTAATTAACCGAATATTCCCTACATAATTTCTAGCTAGGAGTTGAGCAAAAAATTGCCATTGGGGAACAAACCGAAATTCAAAATCTACAGTAGCAATTACACCTTGATTTTTTGCTAACTGATATAATTCTTTGGATTCATTAACATTTAAAGTTACAGGTTTTTCTAATAAAAGATGTTTACCAGCTTGTAAAACTTGCTTGGCCATTTCATAGTGTAAAAATGGTGGTGTAGAAATACTCACAGCTTCAACATCAGGTAAAGCCAGAATTTCTCCTAAATTATCACTAGCATCGGGGATATTGTGAGTTTCCGCAATAATTTTAGCTTGATGAATATCTCGATGATAAACAGCGACAATTTTAGTATTATGATGTGCTTGAAATGCGGGAATGTGTACTTTTTGACCAAATCCCGTACCAACAATTGCTACCCCAATCATATCCAATTTTTTTCAAGTTTATTTAAGTTTATTTAATCAAAAATTGTAGCAAATAATTGACTTTTCAGAAACCTCAATGGCGAAAGTTATTAATCTGCTGTTTAATTAACAGGTAAAAACAATTGCCATTAAGTTAGTAAATAGGGCTTGCTGAATAAGTTGTCTGTTAGGGCAGGGAACAGGGAACAGGGAACAGGAAACAGGTTTTGGGCAACTTTACTTTTCGTTACTTATGTCGGTTTTTTCCGTTCACCTACTTAGTAAATACAAAATTCTCTCACCTAAAGTTGAGGCTGGAGAATTAGGATCTTAATTAGGTAAATCTGCATCTTTATATGCTTTATTGACACGCATAATTTTTGCTCCTAATTGCTGCAACTTCATATCAAGGCGATCATACCCCCGATCTAAATGTTGCAAACCTTGAATTGTGGTTGTTCCTGATGCTGCTAATCCTGCTAAAACCAAGGCTGCGGAAGCTCTTAAGTCTGTACCTATCACTGGTGCGCCAGATAACATTGGCACGCCGCGAACAAAAGCAGTGTTACCTTTGACACGAATATCTGCCCCCAAGCGGTTCAACTCAGAAGCATGACGCAAGCGATTTTCAAACACTGATTCATTAATGATACTATCACCTTCCGCCAAAGTTAGTAAAGCCATAAAAGGTGCTTGCATATCTGTAGGAAAACCGGGATGAGGCAAGGTATCAATATTGATAGCTTTCAGGGTTTTAGCGGGCAAAATCCGTAAACAATCCTGACCTTCTTCAATAATTGATACACCTATTTCCTGCAATTTGGCAAGGACGGGAATTAAATGATCAGGTGCAACTGGGGATAGAAGCAATTCAGAGCGTGTAATTGCTCCAGCGATTAAAAATGTTCCAGCCTCAATCCGGTCAGGAATAATAGTATAATCTGTAGAGTGTAATTTAGGTACACCAACTATAGTAATTGTACTTGTTCCCGCACCTTGAATTTTTGCGCCCATGGAGTTACAGAAATTGGCTAAATCTACGACTTCTGGCTCTCTGGCGGAATTTTCTAGGATAGTTTCCCCGTCTGCTAAAGTAGCAGCCATCATTAAAGTTTCCGTCGCTCCGACACTGGGAGTATCTAAATAGATTTTCGCACCTCTTAATCTCCCCTTATTTCCGGGAACGTGAGCATGACAAATGCCATGTTCAATTTGCACCTCAGCGCCCATGGCTTGCAGTCCCCGAACGTGCAAATCTACTGGTCTAGCCCCAATGGCACAACCTCCTGGTAAGGGCATCTGTGCTACTCCTAACCGGGCTAAAATCGGGCCAATGGCAAAAAAGCTGGCTCGTAGTTGGGTAACAAGTTCGTAAGGGGCTTTAGATGTAGTAATTTCACGAGCGTCAATATCTAAAATATCACCATCTCTACTTAAACGTAGTCCTAAAGCTGATAAGACTTGTCCCATACTAGCTACGTCCGCTAATAAAGGAACGTTACGAATGCGACAATCACCGGAACATAGTAAAGTTCCCGCCATGATTACCAGTGCGGAATTCTTCGCCCCGCTAATTGTGACACTACCCGCCAAAGGATGTCCACCACAGATGTGCAAGACTGAGGAGTCCGCTGCCAATGAGGACTTCACCTCTGGTAAGCTGCTAGAAGAATTAATAAGCCTGCCTCCAAAAAAATACGTAATTATAAAGGTTTGATGTTGGTTTTGATTCTAAATTAACAATTCCCCAGCTTGATGAAGCTAGAAAAATTTTGCGCTATGTTAAGGCTATAAGGTCGTTAAATTTTATCATGCAGTTAGGAAAGTTAATTGCAAAAATGCAGATTGGCCGCAAAGGAAAATTTTTTTTCATGACTTTTTCTATTTTGCCAATTTTTTTCTTGACAAATACCAACAGTTAAGCAATAATAGTAGTCTGTGAATAAGATTGAATGTCAGCGGAACTGGCGGAATTGGCAGACGCGCTAGATTCAGGTTCTAGTGCCGCAAGGCTTCCGGGTTCAAGTCCCGGGTTCCGCATCTCAATTTGGGACTGATCTCAAGTCCGAAATCTCAAGTCTAAGATTGTGCTAACAAGTTTACAAAATTCCCTGGTTAAGCAAGTTCGTAAGTTACACTCTCCTAAAGAGAGGCATAAACAGCAGCTATTTTTATTGGAAGGAACTCATTTACTGGAGGAGGCTTGTGCGGTTGGTTATCCGTTAAATGCAGTATGCTGTACTCCTGAATGGGAAATGAACCATCCTCAATTATGGAAGGCTGTTTGTACCCATTGCGATCGCACAGAAATTGTCAGTCCAGAAATTTTGGCTGCAATGGCCACAACTGTCAATCCTGATGGTATAGTAGCGATCGCCCAACGAGAAGCACAGTCAAGAAAAATTCCTTTGACAGGTTTAGTTCTGGCTTTGGAAACTGTCCAAGATCCCGGTAATTTGGGAACTATGATTCGTACGGCCGCAGCTGCCGGGGCATCAGGTTTATGGTTGAGTGCCGATAGTGTAGACTTAGATCATCCCAAGGTTTTACGAGCTTCTGCTGGTCAATGGTTTCGTTTAAACATGGCTGTCAGTCAAGACTTGAAAGCTACCGTTGAGGAAAATCAACAAGCAGGAATGCAGGTAGTAGCCACACTACCCAATGCCGATTTGACTTATTGGCAGGTGGACTGGTGCAAACCTAGTTTAATATTATTGGGTAATGAAGGAGCAGGATTATCAACAGATTTGACTGCTTTAGCAGATATTCAGGTGAAAATTCCCCTGAGTCCTGGGGTAGAATCTTTAAATGTGGGGGTTACTGCTGCTTTAATGTTATATGAAGCTCATAGACAAAAAATTTATGGACATGGATACTGATACTGCTGATTTTTATGAAACGAGGGTTAAGACTGGGTGCGGTGATGATGACTTTTGGTTTACTAGCCTGTGATAGCTGGGTTGCTGCTTCGGGTGATCTGGTGGAACGGGTGAGGGATGGTGATACATTGGTATTAAAAAGTGAAGATGGTAAAAATTTGACCGTGCGGTTTGCTTGTGTTGATGCTCCAGAAATACCCCATTCTCACAAAGAAAAGAGGAGTAAAATTAGTAAAAACGTGAATCAGTTTGCTTGGGGTGTGAAAGCAAAAACACGGATAGAGGAACTAATTAAACAAACAGACAATCGTGTCAAGTTAAATATTACAGATAGCGATTCCTACGGCAGAAAAATAGCCGAAGTGCGTTTAAAAGATGGCACGTTTTTACAGCAAATATTGTTAAAAGAAGGGTTAGCTAAAGTATATCATCCCTATTTAAATAAATGTCCCAGTCAGAATATATTACAACAAGCCGAAGCAGAAGCGCGACAACAAAGAATTGGCATTTGGGGTGATAGCAAATTTGTTAATCCTTGGAATTATAGACAAGCAAATAAGTAAATAACTCTCATGTAGAAACCTATTTTTAAATCATACAACCACGTAAATCATTAAAAGCGATCGCTTTACAAAAGCTTATACATATTTTATTCTAAATAATCTCTATAAAATCCTCTTTTCCTCGTCTGCTTTGAGTTTATTGTTTCCGTTATCACTGCGTATGACTGAATTCACAATCAATTATAATTAAAACTTATATAAATATAATAATACTTTTAATATTCATAACTTAGTAAAATTCAACTTTAGATTTTCTTAACAATTAATTGAGAATTATTTTTATTTAGCAACGAGCTTGCAATACTTACGGCGATTTGCTAGAATTTTGAGAATTTCATAATTGGGTTAATATTGTCAATTTTGCACCCTGCGAAAAAGATGATCTGCAAAAGTCTTTATTTATAGTCATTTCAGAGATCAATTTTGAAAAAAAATACAAAACTTTACAAATTAGCAGTGGTTTTCAAGGGTAAATTGGCGAAAAATTATTCAGCAAATCATGTACTTTAACTAGTAGAACAAATCTACTATTGACAAATAGGTTAACTTATGGTATGTGGGGAGGTTTTCGTAGTAACTAGGGAAAGCAGAAGTATTGTAGGTTAGGTTGAGAAACGAAACCCAACACCCCTGACTATGAGAAGTAAATAGGTTGGCATGAAAAAACCAAACTCTGTAAAGAAATGTAAAATCGCTTGGCCTGACTATAACGACAATTTTTAACGCCAATCTACTTAATTACTAAGATTGTCATAAAAGGACATGACCATATTTAGTAAAAAAATCGCTATTTATAGTAATAATTAAGTTAAAATAGTAGCAGAGCTAATGAATGTAAATAGACCTCAAAGAGGAAATTCTGGATGAGGATTTTTATGGGGTATGATAAAATTATATACATATTTTGAGGTAAAAATATGCAAACTTTAAGCACAAATAGCTTAATAAACTTAAAAAATTTATATAAATCAGACTATTTAGCCTGGTACGAGGTGACTTTGGAACAAATAAAAAATAATCAATTAAATGATGTAGATTTAGATAGTTTAAGTGAGGTTTTAGAAAATTTGGTTAGAGATAGTAAACGCAGTGGGGAAAGTTATTTAAGACAAATTATCATTCATTTATTATTAATTCAATATTGGGAAATAGAAAGTATTAATCGTCGTCATTGGGCAGCGGAAATTGTTAATTTTCGTAGTGAGTTAGAAACAGATATGACTACGAATTTAAGAAAACATCTTCATCAAGAAAAAGAAAATAATTATCAAAAAGCTATTAAGTATGTAATAGCGAAAACAGGATTAAAGAAAAACATTTTTCCTGATCAATGTCCTTATACTTTAGAACAGTTGATTGATGATGATTGGTTTTCTGATACTATTAATATTGAATTTTAGTTAGTAGTAGGTTGGGTTGAAATAAGACCAAACCCAACAAATGCGCCAAAATATTGTAAATAGGTCAAAATGTTGGGTTTCGTTCCTCAACCCAACCTTGTATCTTAGAGGTATGTTAGAAGAAGTGGTAGACCGTCCCAACCTGGGTCAGAAAAGACCGCTTTGTAGCAAGGATCACCACAACA
>LJOT01001055.1 GCA_001672075.1 Anabaena sp. CRKS33 | reverse complement strand
TCACCCGTCCGCCACTGTCTCCTAAAAGACCGTTCGACTTGCATGTGTTAAGCATACCGCCAGCGTTCATCCTGAGCCAGGATCAAACTCTCCATTTTGGTTCGTTCTTTTTAGCTCTTTCGACCGTTTTTACAACCACGGTCAGGTTATTTTTTTCTGACGCAGGGTACTTGTCGTATTCTGGCTTTCAAACTATAATATTTTCAAGGTTCGGTGCGCTGTTCGGCGTTGCCTCTCTTGGCTTCGCTGTTCGGCACTTATTCAATATATCTAATCTATTTGGGTTTGTCAACTACTTTTTCCATCTTTTTGG
>LJOT01000274.1 GCA_001672075.1 Anabaena sp. CRKS33 | reverse complement strand
TTGTGTTTGTTGGATATTTTTTGTTATAATCTAGGTAAGCTGGTTTTGACAATTGCCCAGGGTTTTGTATTTTACTATCTTGTGAAAGAATTTAACATCTGATTTATTCAGATTAATTTTAAAAAAGCGAACGGGATAAACTTATGTTTATTAGTATTGATCAAATTAGAGATTCTCTTAAATATTTGCAAAAGGTAGATTCTTTTTGGGGAATTACTTTTTTAAAATTTAAGCAATTACGATTACCTGTAGGGAATACTATTAAAATATCTCTATATTCTGAAATTCAAGCTTTTTTAGAAAGTTACTATAAACCATGTAAAGAGTCAGCATATTTTTATAGATGTTTCGGGTTGCCAAAAACTAAAAATAGCTGGATGACACTTCATAAATGGATAACACTTAAACGATATATAGATTATTATATTATAGAAAATATTGATACACAAATATTTGGTCAAGCATTACTAAGTCATCAAGTTAATGATGATAACTGGGGTTGGAAAGATAACTATATTGAAGTTTTAAAATCTTCTTTATACGATAATCAACTAATCCCTGTTTTTCATTTAGCTGTCTGGATATATCGTGAAAAAGAATGGTCATCTAAAACAACAGCAGAAGATATTATTCAAAATTTCAAAAATCAATTTTTATTAAATGAACAAGAAATCAATCAACTGTTTGATATTTCTATACCTGAAAATATCAATATAAACAATCTTTTTCAAGATAAAGTAGTGTCTTGGAAAGAATTAAAAACTGTTATTGGCAAACCTCCAGATATTATACCAGAAGAAGGTGCTTTAACTTATTTAGAAATACAAGGTGTAGGTGCTGCCAAAAAACTTTGTTTTGAACCAGCAGAAAGACTGAGTTTAATTACAGGTGATAATGGACTGGGTAAAACTTTTTTACTAGAATGTGCTTGGTGGGCTTTAACTGGACAGTGGGCAAATTTACCAGCATATCCAACGCAAAATGCAAGTGAAGATGAACCTGTAATTACATTTAAAATTTCTGGAGATTCTGAATCTGATACAGAGAGTATTTCTTATGATTGGCAACTTCAAAGATGGAATGAAATTAAAAATCGCTCAACTATTCCAGGTCTTTTAATTTATGCCAGAGTAGATGGTTCTTTTGCCGTATGGGACACAGCAAAACAATATTTATCATCTTCATCTCGTGTTAGAAATATTGAGAAAAAACCACTTCTTTTTGTGTTTACAAAAGATGAGTTATGGAATGGTCAAAAAGATGAAAATGGTAATACTTTTATTAATGGATTATTACAAGATTGGATTCAATGGCAAAGTAGACCAGATAAATATCCATTTGACACTTTAGTAAAAGTATTAGCACGTTTATCTCCTCCAGAACAGGGTGATTTAGGAATTTTGAAACCGGGAGAACCTGTTAGACTTCCTTATGATGCTAGAGAAATTCCCACCATAGAACATCCTTATGGAACTGTTCCCATTATTCATGCTTCCGCAGGGGTACAGCGGATAATTACAATGGCTTATTTGATAGTTTGGGCTTATGAAGAACATAAAATACAATCAAAACTTATCCGCATAGAACCACAGAAGAGAATGGTTATTTTAGTAGATGAATTAGAAGCACATCTTCACCCCCAATGGCAAAGGGCTATTTTACCTGCTTTGTTAGATGTCAGAGATGATTTAGAATCTGATTTACAAGTGCAAATTATGGTTGCTACTCATTCTCCTTTAGTTATGGCCTCTGTAGAACCTAGATTTGATCAAAGAGTTGATAAGCTATTTAGTCTAGAACTGGTGAAAAGCGATTTATTAGGGAATGAAGTCCAAATTGAAGAACTTCCTTTTATTCGTCAAGGTGTGGTAGATTATTGGTTAATGTCTGATGTTTTTAACTTGCTTCATTCGCGTTCTTTGGAAGCAGAAAAGGCTATAGAAGCAGCGAAAGTTTTACAATTGTCAGATAATCCAAATTCGGAAGATGTGGCAAGAGTATCACATGATTTGGCCAGGTATTTATCAGAAGATGATAGATTTTGGCCAAGGTGGATTTATTTTGCAGAACAGCATGGAGTACATTTGTGATTCCTATTAAACCCCAACCTGAACCTGATGATTTTGATAAAAAAGTTAGAAAAGAAGGTAAAGATTTTTTAAATAAAGTTCCTAATCCTAAAACAAAAGATTGGAAAAACCGTGATTATTGGCGGAGATCATTGCGTGATTTATACGATGCTTGTAATCATATTTGTGTATATTCAGCACAATGGATTCCTTATGACACAGGTAGCCCAGCAGTTGATCATTTTATTCCTAAAACGGTTAACCCTGAACTAGCCTATGAATGGGATAATTTTCGTCTTATTTGCTCAAAAATGAACTCTATCAAAGGAATAAAAACAGAGATTATAGATCCTTTTTTCTTACCGGCAGATAGTTTTATTATTGATTTTCCTTCTATGCTTATTAAACCTAATCCTAATCTTTTAGAACCACTAAAAAGCAGAGTAGTTTATACAATTGAATGTCTCAAACTTAATGAAGAAATGCGGCAATTGGGGCGTTCAGATCAGCTAATAAAGTATTGTAAAAAAAAGTATTCTTTCGACCATTTAAAAGAAAACTATCCCTTTATTGCTTATGAATTAGAACGTCAAGGATTAGTAGAAGTAGACAAGATAGCATACATTATGGGGGTGAGATAGTTTTATATTTAAAAACATTGTTAGTTTTTATATTTTTAATAAAACTTGATTGATTAATGTATTATTTGTTATTTGTGAATGGAAATAAATTACAGTAGAAAAAATATTTCAGAACTTATGAGTACAAATTCTCAATTTAGATGTCAGAATATAAATTGTGAACTTTTTTTTAACTCAAATCATGAAAGCAATTTGGAATGGTGCTATTCTAGCCGAAAGCGATAATACCGTAGTTGTGGAAGGAAACCATTATTTTCCTGCTGACTCTATCAAGAAGGAATATTTTCAAGACAGCAGCACTCACAGCACTTGTTCTTGGAAAGGGGTTGCTAATTATTATAGTATTCAAGTTGATGGTCAAGTTAATAAAGACGCTGCTTGGTACTATCCTAGCACCAAAGAGAAAGCTAAAAATATCGAAGGTTATATTGCTTTCTGGAAAGGTGTAAAAGTGGAAGTTTAGTACACAAAAATATCCCGGACTTCTCCAAGAAGTCCAATATCTAAATTTTGAAACCAGTCTTTCTAATCCTTTGCAATGACAATATCATTAGATTTAATCACAGCATAGGCTTCCGTCCCTTCAGAAATTCTAACTCCTCTGCGGAAACTCTAGTAATCATTGAAGTTAATTCAACTCGGTGAACAATTTCTAAGGTTATTTCAGTATTTATAGTTCCTGTGGTGACTCGTTTCACAACTCCCTTGAGAACATTACGGGAACTGACTTTTAATGGTTTCTTAGCACTAACAATTTCAAATTCAGAGTTGTTAATTTCTGATTTTTCCTGGATATTTGATAATGATAATGGTGATGAATATTTTCTAAGTCCCCGCACTAATTCCCGTAAAATTTCTGTTTTCGTACGTTGGGAATTTTGACAAAATTCTTCTAAAATCTGGCGTTCTTCTTCAGATATTTGAAATGTTACCCAACCTTGGCTTTTTCTTGGCATAAGATTATTAATTTATTACTAACTTATTGGCTAATTATAACTAATTTAATTACCAGGTTTAGACCCCTGACTTCTCAGAGAATTTAGGGATCTGGGGTGAAACTGTTAATATAAGTAGGTGAACGGAAAAAAACCGACATAAGTAACAAAAAGTAAAGTTGCCCAAAACCTGTTCCCTGTTCCCTTGTCATAACGACAATTTTTAACGCCAACCTACTTAGTAGTGTGATACTAAGCAAAGCTAGAAATACCAAAATCTGGTGGTATATCTTGTATTCTCCCCGGTCCAATGGCCTGTAATCCTTCTTTGAGGATAATATTACCAGTATACAAGGCTTTACCCACTATCACACCTGTTACACCTTGGGGTTCTAAGGCTGATAAACTTAATAAGTCAGTAACAGAACTTACACCACCAGAGGCAATTACGGGTATGGAAATGGCCGCAGCAAGTTCTCGTAATGCGTCTAAATTTGGGCCTTGTAATGTTCCGTCTCTGTTTATATCGGTATAAATTATCGCTGCTGCCCCTAATTCCTGCATTTGTACTGCTAGTTGGGTGGCTAATACTGATGAGGTTTCTAACCAACCACGAGTGGCAACTAGGCCGTTACGGGCATCTATGCCAATAATAATCTTTTCCGGAAATTCTTGACAGAGTTCTTGGACTAGTTGGGGTTGTTCAACTGCGACAGTTCCCAGAATTGCCCAATCTACTCCCAGATTGAATAATTCTACCACACTGGAGCGATCGCGTAATCCCCCCCCAACTTCAATGGGTATGGACAGATTATTTCTAATGGCTGCAATGGCTGGCAAGTTAACTATTTTACCAGCTTTTGCGCCATCTAAATCAACTAAGTGTAATCTGGTCGCGCCTTGGTCAGCCCACATTTTCGCCACTTCTACGGGATTTTCGCTAAATACTTGGGATTGTGCGTAGTCTCCCTTGTATAGTCGCACACAGCGACCTGCTAGTAAATCAATTGCGGGTATTACTTCCATAATTTGTCCGTTGTCAGTTGTCAGTTGTCCGTTGTCCGTTGTCCGTTGTCCATTGTCCATTAACTATTCCCTACTTCTTACCTCTTCCCTGTCACCTGTTTCCTGTTTCCTGTTTCCTGTTCCCTGTCACCTGTCACCTGTTCCCTGTTCCCTGTTCCCTGTTCCCTGTTCCCTGTTCCCTGTTCCCTGTTCCCTGTTCCCTGTTCCCTGTTCCCTGTCACCTGTTCCCTGTTCCCTGTTCCCTGTTCCCTGT
>LJOT01001054.1 GCA_001672075.1 Anabaena sp. CRKS33 | reverse complement strand
ACGAATTTTTCAGCTTGTAAATTACAACATATCAAGGCGATATAATGATATAATAACATATTATATTTTATATAACAATATACAGCAAGTTCAGCTTGAATTTGGATATATTTAGAACAATATTGTATTGCTTTTTCCCAATTACCAATTACCAATTACCCATTACCAGCCTCAACAGATATGATAAGTGTTCAACCGGACATGAGATGATTTCATGGGTTTATTAATTACAAAAAATGCCGCAAGATCTAACCTTCATTCATAGCTTACTTCTCTTCAGTACGGCCTTTATTGCCGGTGGACTAAATGCTGTA
>LJOT01000036.1 GCA_001672075.1 Anabaena sp. CRKS33 | reverse complement strand
CTTTCGTGACCAGGGTATTGCAGCCTTTAAAAATGGTAATTATCAAGAAGCGGCTAAGTTATTTAAACAAGCCATAAATGCAAATCCCTACGACCCAGAAGTATTAATTTACTATAATAACGCTCGCGCTAGTCAAAATATTTCTTCCGTGAGTTTAGCAGTGGTTGTACCTATAGACAGCAAAACTAATAATGATAATGCTCAAGAAATATTACGTGGTGTAGCTCAAGCACAAGACCAATTTAATGATAATCAAGTTAATGATAATCAAGGCTCAAACGGGTTATTATTAAAAGTTGTCATTGCTAATGATAGCAATAACCCAGAGGAAGCAAAACAAGTAGTCGAGGAAATAGTCAAAGATGATTCTATATTAGGAGTAATTGGACATAATTCTAGCGATGTTACTGAAGCTGTAATACCAGCATATAAAAAAGCTGGTTTAGCGATTATTTCCTCTACTGCTACTAGTAATTTATTAAAAAGCTCAGTTTTCTTTAGAGTAGTTGATTCTGATGAAATTGCTGGAAAAAAATTAGCTCAATATAGTAATAGTCTAAGGTTTAAAAAAGTCGTGATTTTTAATAATCCTAACAGCGCCTATAGCAAGAGTATCACAAAGGCATTTACAAATGAATTTGAAAAAATGGGAGGTAAGGTACTTCTTACAATTGATTTAAGTGACGAAAAATTTGATCCAAGAGAAGAAGTTATAACTGGTATCGATGAATTTCAAGCGGAAGCTGCTATCTTGTTTCCAGATACAGAACACACTAATAGTACAATTGAGATTGCTAAAGCGAACAAAGAATTGAATAATAATTCACCTTTAGGTTTATTAGGTGGACACACTCTTTATAGCAATGATACCTTAACCAAAGGTGGAAAGGCTGTAGAGGGAATGATTTTATCAGTTCCTTGGTTTAGAGAAACTTCACAAGCAAGGGCTTTTGCTGACAAATCTGGAAAAGAATGGGGCGGAGGTATTAGTTGGCGGACTGCAACCAGTTTTGATGCGACCCAGGCTTTTATTCAAGCTTTATCAAAAGATAATACCCAAGATAATAACCGGGCTAACGTATTAAAAAAATTACAAAATGTTGACCTTAACAATAAAGAAACATCAGGTTACGCGCTCCAGTTTACTAAAGAAAGAGAGCGTCAAGGACAGTCTGTACTTGTAGAGGTTAAAAATGGGAAATTTACTATGATTCCATAGGACTTAGGTAAAATAGATAGTCGTTACCAAAATTGTAACGGTTGAGGATTGATCAAATTGGACATGAGATAGTGAACAAATAGTACATTATCAACATCTGACTAGACAAAGATGTAAAAATCAAAGCACAATAGAGGTAAAACATGAACCATAAGAAAATCAATCCTATCAAAAGCAATTTTTTACAACGACGCTATGGCGTAAGTTTAGGAAGACGGTATGTTTTGGCATCCGCTGGTGAGATGTTATTAAGTGTATTTAGTTATACCTCCACTAAAATAGAAAATTGAACCCTTGTCACCGTGATTCTTTGCGTCTTTGCGTGAAAACTGTTCATATCTTTGATCAGTAACAGCAATAAATAAGTTAATCTGCTATTTTACCAAATTCTGTTGGTGTTATGGGTGTAGCTATTACGGACTTGTAAAAGATTTTTCTGTATCAAGATTCAGAACCGGGGGACGAATGGCGCTGATAATGCTTTTAATGACCACAGCGCAGGGAACCGCTACAATTACCCCTAAAAGTCCGCCAATTCTCGCTCCAGTCAAGACAGAAATTAAAATCCAAACGGGATTTAAACCAGTAAAACTACCTAAAATCCGGGGTGCGATCAGATTTTCCAGGATTTGCTGCACAATTATTGCTGCTATTAATACTCTTATCCCCATACTCACATCTTGAAGTGAGACTAAAGAAGTTGTCAGGGCGATACCCACAGAACCACCAAAGGGGATAAGCGCCATAAGTCCAATCGTTAATCCAAATAATAACCCAAAAGGGACTTTCAACCACAAAAAAGCGGGAATCAGAGCAGAAGCCATACAGGTGGATAAGATTAATTGGGTAATAAAAAAGTTTTGAAAGCTTAAACGGACTGTATTGGAAAAAGGATCACGAAATTTAGAAGGTAGCCATTGTACTAGGCTTTCCCAAAGTTCGCCTCCGTGTTGTAATAAATAAAAGGTTAATACCATTGTCAACAGGAAATCTAGTAGACTAGTAACAGTGACTACAGCTAGATTTAAGACCTGTCCGGCTATAGACTGTAATTGTCCCTTAACGCGATCATTAATTTGTGTGGCTAAAGCATCTAAATTAATTGGCAAACCCGCGCTTTCTGCTTTATCATTGAGTATCATTAATTGAGAACGTCCTGAGTCAATTAATTCTGGTAGACGGGCTACCAGTTGTTGCGCTTGGGTCAACGCCAGAGGAAACAGGGTGACACCTAGAGCTAATAAAATGGATAATGCTGATAAAAAAACTAAGATAGCCACTTGTTCTCTTTTAGCTCCGTGGTTTTCCATCCAACTGACGGGGTAGTTGAGGAGAAAGGCTAGTACCGAAGCTCCTACTAAAATAACGATCAGGGAGTGAAAATAATCGAAAATTGTAGCAATAGCCCAACCATTGAGAACTAATAGGGGTGCAAGTAGGGCAATTGCTAAAAATCTTGCCAATGGTGTCAGTGTTTGCCACCAAGTAAGTAGCTTTCGTGTTTGCATTTTTAGATAATTACACTATAGAACTCAAGGGATTTCTTCTTTACAGAATATTATCTCTAACTTGATGAGTTTTATTCACCATCTTTAGTTTATGATCACATCAACCACTATGGATAACCTAACAGTAAAAGATACAGATGCTCCGAAAACACAGTTAATTTTCTCCTTGATTCCTATTATCGGCTTTTTTCCCTCTCTGTGGACTCTGTATAACCGTCAGGGTAGTCGAGAACAACTGACTGTGAGCCGTCTATCTATCACTTTGGCTTTGATATGGATATTAAGTTATTTATTGTTAACTACTGGAGCAGCTGCGGATTTTTTGACACTGCGGTTGTTAATCCTCAATAGTTTCTTGACTTCTGGTTATTTTCTAGTCAGTCTTTGGTTGATTTTTCGGGTCATTCAAGGCAAATCTGCGCGTTTACCAGGATTTAGTAATTTGTCCGAGGAAGCATGGCGTAAGTATTAGAGATATAAAGGTAAAAATTGTCAGGGAGAGAATCCTTACATCAGTAATGTCTCTATACAACGGTGGCAAATGAGCCACATTTAATTTTTACCAGATGTCTATTTATTGAACTGAAATTTTTAATGACAATGCAGTTAGTTGAAAATTATTGTATTTAGGCCTTCGCCATAGCAAACTTAATCAAAAATTGGCTATCATAGTTTGATTTGTTTTAGATGTATTGAGTCGGCAAATTGACGTTATTCAAAATCGTAGGTGAGAGGAAGTCTGTGACTAGTCAAAAAACATCAGCAGCACAACAAAGATCCGCAAGAGCTAAATATAGGCGGAAAATTTCTCGCCCATCAAAATCGGGACGGTGGCTATGGTTTATGGTGGGTATGGGAGGAATTGCTATATTATCAGGGCTGGCAGGAGCGCTGTTGGCAGTTTCTTGGGAAAGTACACCTTTGCAACAAGCTCAACTTACTCCCCAGGAAGAAGCAGTATTTGATGGCGATCGCATCTCTGGGAATGGGTTACAATTTTCTCAATTAACCCGTCCTGTGAATATCCTCCTCATGGGTATGAGTGTACTACCCCCAGATGTACAAAACCCCCCCGTTGATAGCAAAAGTCTCGGTTATTTACCCCAAATTAATTCTTTTGACGGTCTTGCTGATGTCATGCTGTTGATCAAATTTGATCCAGAGACAAACAAAATAGTCATGCTCTCTGTTCCTAGAGACACCCGCGCGGAAATTGAAGGCCATGGAATGAAAAAAATTAATGCTGCTAATGTGGAGGGAGGTCCAGCTTTAACAGCGAAAACCGTTAGTAATCTCTTGGATGGAATAGGGGTAGATCGCTATGTACGTATTAATGTTTTAGGAGTTAGTAAGTTAATTGAAGCGTTGGGTGGGGTTAATGTTTATGTCCCCAAAGATATGAAATATCGAGATGATTCCCAGCATTTATATATTAATTTAAAGGCAGGTCAACAACATCTTAACGGTGAACAAGCATTACAATTATTACGTTATCGTCATGATGAATTGGGGGATATTGGTCGGATTCAACGTCAGCAAATGGTGTTACGGGCTTTAATTGAACAGTCTTTAAACCCGACAACTATTACTCGATTAGCGGACATTCTTGATGTTGTTAAAGAAAATATTGATACCAACTTATCCGTTGAAGAATTAATAGCACTGGTGGGTTTTGGCTCAAAAACCAGTCGCTCAAATATGCAAATGTTAATGTTACCTGGGCGCTTCAGTGAAAATCGTGAGTTTGATGCCAGCTACTGGGTACCAGATAGACGAGCTATTGGTAAAATACTATCCCAGCACTTTGATTCAGAAGCAAAAACAGAACTACAGTCCAGTGATCCTAGTCGTTTGCGTGTAGCTATTCAAGACAGTACAGGGAGCGATCGCTCACAGTTGCGTCCCCTAATTAGAACATTGGAAAAAGCTGGATATACCAATATTTTTATCTCTAAACCCTGGGGAGAACCCTTAGATGTAACTCACATTGTCGCCCAACAAGGAGATGGAAATAGTGCAGAATCATTACGTAGTCTCTTGGGATTTGGGGAAGTGCGCGTAGAAAGCACTGGTAATATTGGCTCAGATATTAGTATCCAGGTGGGTAAGGATTGGTTTCAAAACCAAGCCATTTTCCAAAATTCCTCTCATCCTTGATCACATTTATCTCGTTCCCACTCTGCAGACTGGGAACGAGAGACACTACACAAGCTATCAGCAAACCCTAATTAACTTTTTCCAACACAACACAGGTAACAGAAATATCTTTGAATAGCCATAGGGCATATTTTAGAGAATCAACCCAACGCAATGGTTGGTACATGGGTAACATAAGTCGAATCAACATCGCTAGTGTATACAATATTGGCGTAGTAGTAGTTGATTGCACTAAATAACCTCCTGGGAGAATTTCCCCATTGACAATTTTGAAATCGGGAAACAGGCTACTTAATTCCTGGATATTGGGTCGAAACATTGTATCAATAGGATCGCAGTGATAAGGATACTTACAGGGAACTGTCACAAAAATATAGCCATTTTTAGGGACAATAGAGCTAATAATTTTACTTATTTCTTCTCTGTTGTTGATGTGTTCCAATAGGTTAGAACAGATAACAGATTGAATATTCATTTCTGAAAGTTTCTTTAAAAAATCAAGGCTGCATAAGTCTCCGACGAGATCAACACCTATATCATTTTTTATGTCCGTATGAATTACTGAGTAGCCTTTTCTTCTGGCAGGTTTGAATAATAACTCATCAATCCAGGGTTGTTCTTGTTCTCTAAATTTTTTGTTAGAACTACCAATATTCAGCATAGGGAATACACTGTTAGGATTGAGAGAATAGATAATATTTGCTAACCACTTAGCTTCTTCTCTGAACATAATGATTTAATGCGATGTAATTTGACTATCCTAAACAAAAATCAGGATATTTTTTATTCATAAGATTTATAGCATTTCCTATTCCAATGAGGTATAAAAATATCTGCGTTTATCTGCGTTTATCTGCGTTTAATTCTGACTTCTTGTACCTCACTTGCATGAGAATTGCTATATTCATCAATTTGAGATTAATTTGAGATTTTTTTTCTCAGTTTAACCTTCGTCAATAATTCATCTTTAATGCGGTTTAAAATCGAAGTTTCATTTAAAGTTGAGAGAATTTGATTAACTACTGCTTTTGGTCCATCTGGTCCCCAATTTGCGCCATTTGCTAAATAAGCTTTAGTAACTTGTCCGATACCATAAGAAGAGACACCAGCTACTCCTGCTTGAGTAATAGCTATGGATAAATAGGGACCAATTGTCATTCCTGCGGTTGCTGTTGTGGAGATTCCTAACAAAGTTTTTAAACCACTTAAACCAAGATTTGCGAATAGTTCACTAGCGCCGATACCACCCATACTCACAGCAATTTTTTGCAATAATTTAACAGCACCATTTTCTGTCATAGGGATACCATAAAGTTGAGATAAACCTAAAATTAAGGAAATATCTATAATAACAGCACTTAATATATCAACTACTGTAACAGGATTGAGGGCGATGGCCAATGCCTTAGTAATTACTGCTTTCCAAATTAACTGATTAGCATTTTCTTCCCTAATTATTAATTTTCGTTCTACCAATTGCTCATTGACATGATCAGCATAAAGCATAGTATTTAAAGCCACTAAAGCCTTACCTTCACGGTGGAGAACTTCCAAAATTTTTAATTTTAGTTCTTCAACTTGTGATTTACCTGTTTTCAATTTTACACTTCTAGTACCATCAGAATTTTGTACTGCAATTCTCACCAATGGAGCAGCGGAGGCCATGACAATTTCTGCTGGTGAAAGTAATTCTCGTACCCTATCATCTCGAATTTTTTCGTAAATTGTAATTCTGTCAGTTTCAGGATATTGATCAACTTTATTAAAGACCAAAATTATTGGTTTACCTACTTCTCGTAATTGAGATAAAGCTATTTGTTCAATTTTAGTCATATCTCCTGCAATCACAAACAGAATTAAATCAGCTTGTTTAGCGATTTGTTCAGCCAAAGCAGCGCGAGTTTCACCGTCTACCTCATCTAATCCAGGAGTATCAATTAATTCTACTTGAGATTGGCCATTGCTAGGTAATGTAGCTTTCAAAGTTCCCAAAACTTCTTCACTAATACTCCAATTTACCATTTGAGCATCACGAGTCACACCATGTAAAGGACCAGTAACAAAGACCTCTTCCCCAACTAAAGCATTAAGAAGAGAAGATTTACCACGTCCTACCATACCAAAAGCAGCAATTTGGACTACCATGCTTTCTAATTTATCTAGCATAGTTTCCAAATCGTGAATCTCGGCTTCTAAACCTAATTTTTCCCCAGGAGAAAGATCCAGATTATTCACTAAGTTTCGTAATGCGGTTTTGGCTTGTTTGTAATTAAGTTCTGCTTGAATATCGTCAAAGGTAAAAATGGCACTGTCTAGTTCTTCTTCCCAGTTGGGTGTAGATTCGGGTCTAGTATTCATTTGCGGGAATGGAAAATAGGGAGTAATTAAAAATTACACTAACAGATACATTGGCTGAGATTTTTGAATAAAAACTTATTAATTAGGTTTGACTTTCACAGCAGCCAGTAATTTCCATCCCAAAAACTTCAGCTATAATCTAAAGATCAGTAGTTACAATCAAACAGCATATATAGTATGACTAAACAAAAAATACTCCAGGAAGGACAATCCTACACCTTCTAAGCGGTTCAGGTTGAGATGCCAAATTTCTCCAATTCAACAATACCAAAATTTAAGATATAACAACTTGATGTAATTCATTGGGAGTAAGATGAGAATGAACAACTTCACCATCACGAAACCAAACAATGCGCTTAGTTTGACGCGCAACTTCTGATTCATGGGTGACGATAACAACGGTAATCCCACTGCTATTAAGTTCACTAAATAAATCTAATACTTCTTGGGTCGTATGAGAATCAAGTGCGCCGGTGGGTTCGTCAGCTAGGAGAACAACGGGACGGTTGACAATGGCGCGAGCGATCGCTACTCTTTGTTGTTGTCCCCCTGATAATTGGGTAGGTTTATTGTTGAGGCGTTTTTCTAAACCGACTTTGATTAATGCTTCCGTGGCTCTTTCTTTTCTTTCCCCAGGTTTGACACCAGCATATACCATTGGTAACATGACATTTTCTAGGGCTGTTAATTGGTTTAATAAATGGAATTGTTGAAATACAAACCCTAGTTTTTTATTACGAATATGCGCCAATTCTATATCACTCATTTGCGCGACATTCAAATTATCTAAATAATAACTTCCCTGACTAGGACGATCTAAACAACCGATAATATTCATGGCTGTGGATTTCCCCGAACCAGAAGGACCCATAATTGAACAATATTCACCTTTTTCAATGACCAAATTCACTCTATTCAGCGCTTTAACTTCTATATCTCCAATTCCATAAACTTTAAAAATATCCTCTAAACAGATAATTGCTGATTCTGGTGCAGTTTCAGGACCATTCGTATCATTAAAAGTCAGAGTATTAGCCATAAAGATTTATCCTCATGTAGATTGTTATTGTAACATAGAGATTGCTGTTTGTGTGAATTTTAATTAAAAATGCGATGACTAGAACACCGATTCTGTAATCCACAAAATGGCGATTTTATGTAGGGGCGAACCCCCCGTGGTTGCCCCGATAATTCATGGTTAAACCGATACTAAATCTCTAATTTTCCATGATTTTTACGCCGTTCTTAGTGCTACCATGGGATCAAGTTGAGCCGCACGACGTGCCGGAACGACACCGAAGAATAAACCAATAGCACCAGAAACACCCGCAGTTAAAAGAACTGATACTGGGGAAATTGTAGATTGAAAAGGGGTAAATATTCCCACTAAAATGATGCTACCACCCCCTAAAATAATGCCGATTAAACCACCAGTTACTGATAATATCACGGCTTCAATCATAAATTGCAGAAGGATGTCTTGTTGGGTGGCACCGATAGCTTTCCGCAGTCCAATTTCTTGAGTACGTTCAGTCACAGAAACTAGCATAATATTCATAATCCCAATACCACCAACAAACAAGGAAATACTAGCTATTGCAGCTAACATTATTGTCAATCCTCCAGTAATTGAATTACTGATTTCTAAGAGGTTCTTTTGGGTTTGAATAGTAAAATCATCTTCGCGGACAATTTTGTGACGACGACGCAGTAAATTCGTCATTTGAAACTCTGCTGCTGATATACTATTTTCATCCTTTGCTGATACAGAAATCATAGCAACATTAATACCAAAAGGGGATGTTCTCCCAACTAGACGACTAAACATGGTATTAATAGGAATATAGACGGTATCATCATTGTTACTCCCAAAGGAAGAACCTTTAGCAACTGTTAAACCAATTACTTGAAAGGTAGTATTTTGAATGCGAATTTTCTGACCCAGGGGATTTTGATTATCAAATAGTTTATTGGCTAAATCTGGACCTAATATTGCTACTCTTTTACTCCGTTTAATATCGAAGTCATTAAAAAACCTACCTTCTTTAATTTCTAAACTACGAACTGTGGGATAATTAGGAGTAGTACCGATCACCGTGCTTGTTGTATTTCGATTACGATAAGTGATTGTAATTCGGTTATTAATCTCTGGAGCAACTTCTTTGACGGCGCGGACTTGTTTAGCTATTGCTTTAGCATCTTGTAAAACCAAAGTTCTAGGTACTCCTGTTACTCTACTGCGAGTTCCTGGACTACCGGGAACAACAAATAAAGTATTAGGTCCCAAGGACTGAAATTGTTTATTTGCAAAAATTTTTGCCCCTTCTCCAATTCCAATCATAGCAATGACTGAAGCATTACCAATAATAATCCCCAACATGGTTAAACTACTTCGCAACTTGTTAGCTAATAAAGTAGTAGTTGCCATTTTTACGCTTTCTAAAATGTCCATAATTTGTGTTTAATTTTTATGTTTAATTTTTATTTTCTTTGCTCGATTCTGTCTTCCCTTTTTCCTTGGTTTTAGGTAGATCAATAAATATCCGATCTCCGGCTTTAAGACCATCTAAAACTTGAACTTCGTTATCAATATTCGCACCAATTTTGACTAGATTAAACTCAGGTTGATTTTTTTCACCTAATAACCACACTCCAGTTTTTCCCTTGCGAGTAACAATTAACTCTTGGGGAATTAACAGCGCGTTTTGGATGTTATTACCAAGAAATGTCACTTCACTCACATTCATTCCTGAACGCAGTTTTTCAGACCCTTGATTAACAGTAACCCGCACCTGAAAGGAGGTGACATTTTGCTCAACTACCGCTTCAGGAGCAATCAAACGCACTTGTCCGTGAAAGATTTCATCGGGATAAGCATCAACAGTAATTTCTACTTTTTGTCCTTGTTTAATTTGGGATATATCTACTTCAGGAACATTTGCTAAAACTTCTAATCCTTTGGCTAAAGCTACTATAGAAGTTGAGGTAGCAGAAGCACTACTGGAAGCAGAAACAGCAGGACTGACAAAACCCCCCACTGTCGCATATCTTTGAGTAATCATGCCTGCAAAAGGAGCGCGGATAATTGTATCTTCTAATTGTACTTGTTGTTGTTTTAATTGAGCCTCTGCACTAGCTACTGCTGCTTTTAATCTGGCAATTTCTTCGGGACGATTACCATTTTCTAATTTTCTTAAAGCTTCCTTTTCTTGATTAACTATTGCTTGTTGCTTTTGAATATCTTGGTTACGGTTGCCAATTTTCAGTAAGGATAATCGTTTTTGTGCTTCTTCTAAATTGGCTTTTGCTTTTCTATTTTCACTGATATATTGTTCCAAACTATCTTGAGAAATTGCCCCATTTTTTGCTAAATCTTGATAACGTTTTAATCGTGATTGAGTTAGTTCTATAGCAGCTTTTGCCGAGTCTACTTGAGCCTGTGCTTGTTGAATTTCCTGTAAACGATTCCCCTCACGGATAATCGCTAATTGAGCCTGTGCTTGGGCTACACGGGCTTTTCCTTGGGCAATTTCTTCGGGACGACTTCCTGCTAGGCTTTCCGCTAACTGCGCTTTTGCTTGTTCTAAATTAGCTTTGTATTGGATAATTCGCATTTTAATTTCTGAATTATCCATGCGTGCAATTATTTGTCCTTTCTTCACTGTTTGTCCCTGTTCAACATTTAAATCTGCCAACAGTCCAGAACTTTTAGGACTAATATTGACGCTTTGAATTGGTTGGACTTTACCACTAGCGGTAATGCGAACAGTTATATCTTTTGCTTCGACTGGGACAGTCAATTTAGTTATATCTGGTGGTTTATTTCCTTGCTGGATGGTTTTGATAGTGGCTGTTGTGCCTACAATTAAAACACCACTGGCAATTAAACCCATTAACCATCGTAATGGATATTTAACTTTTTTGCCAATTAAGGGAATTTCTATGTAAAAAATCATGATTAAAAAAGTTAAGGAACAGAAATTGCTGATCTAATTTTATAGACAAAACCTGATGATAATCATTTGATTTATGTAATTCATCATCTGATTGGGTGAATTTTTGATTTTTTGACTTTTTATCCTCCTGCTGACTATAGTATCATAGTTGTCTTTGTTTGGTAAACATGACTTATTTCCTATTTTAGCAACTTATCTACTAAATTTCGTGATCATTTCCCTGGGGAACTATTTAAAGGATAGTGAATTTGTTCTATGATCTCAATTCCTTTTGTATCTGTAGTAATGGATAAACAGGTAAACAAAACGATATCAGAAGTCAAAACTGGGAATTTTTTAGCATTGCTTACATTCATTCTATTGTTCGATAATAAATAGTACTATTTTAGCATAAAAAAAATTAATTATAAATTCAATTTTCGTTTAAATAGATAGCTCGAATATCAGCAGGTAATTTAGCTTCTAACATTCGATAACTCTCTTCTAGACAACTAGTAACTTCACTCAGAGAAATTTCTTCTCCTTCAGCTTGTAAATAAGCAGCAATTTTAGTTTCACTCCAGTGGAATCTTTGTGACATTAAGATCATTAAACGTGATCTTGGTGGTAGTTGATCTAATGCTTGTTCTATATAGCACCATAGTGGTGGTGAAGTATTCTCAAGGGAATAATGAATAGTTTCTGTTGGCGGTAGTTCAATTTTGTTAATATAGAAACCAGTCATGTTAATTAACCAGTTTTGTAGGGTTAAACCGTCCTGTGAACTTAAATCTAGTTTACCTAATTGATAAAATATATGTCGCCATATCACAGCAAACAAATAATCAGCTTGTACAGGCGATCGCGCCGAATGCCAACTTAAAGTATATAATATTGAGCTATAACGGCAAAAAATCACTGTAAAATATTTACCAGAATCTGGATATTGTTGAAACAGAGTCAGTAATTCTTGATCACTGTGATCAAATAGTGACTTTACCAATGGGTGATTAATGTGAGGAAAGTAGGGAATTTGCACAATCTCTAGATTAGATAACTGTTAAAATATACTAGGGAATAGTTAAAGGCTGCTGAATAATATTTGTAAGTCAGTGAAGTAGACTCAGATCAGACTACTAGATTATTGATAAACTAGAAACAAGGACTTAATGTTAGTCTTGATAGACGCTATTAAAAGCGGCTACTTTATACCAATATTTTGATAATGTTTGTTCATGGTTATAGAAGCTAGTTCCATAATGTTCCTGCTAAGTCCACTAACTTTAGGGTCATTCTTGCCTTCCCTGCCCTTGGATAGCCTATTCTCCACCCAAGGGATTATGATTATGCTGCTGGCGGCTTACGCTGGTGCTATGTGGATGTTTCTTAGTAGCGCTCCTAAAGTTTATACTGTTATGGTATCAGATTTAGAAGTTGCCCGACAGTTATATGAAGGATTGTTAGATTTGCCCGTAGCGGAAGTACCTTTGCACTATTATTACAATTATGAGCAAACCATTGGTGCAACAGGTATTGACCCGCTATATATGTCTGCTAGTCCCAGTTGGTCTAACAGCACCGTGAATCATGGTAATGACGGACTATGGTATCAACTGAAAAAAAATACTCAATTACATATTATCACAGGTGCTAGTTTAGGGACAAAGGATCAGCAGCGTCATGTTTGTTTTGATCATGAGTGTCTAGAATTAATTTTAATGCGAGTGGAAGTCCGGGGTTTAAAATTCAAAATTCGCAATCAAAAACCTTTGAATTTTTTAGTTAAGGATTATGACGGACGAGTAATTGAAATGGCTGAAGTTGCTAATTAGTTATAGTTAGGTGGGTAATGCCCACCTAACTATAAAATATTTTAAGTATTTACAAGTATTTAGTTTAAATATTAATGATTCCTATCCTGCTAATTCTTCCTGATTTTTGCGAACTTATCAATTAAAGTCAATTATGCCGGACTAAAGAAGGATGGCGATTTAATAAAAGTGTTATAGTGGGGAAAGAGGAGTATAAGTGAATTCCGAATTTTTAGATAAATAACCCATACTAAAAACTGAAAAAATGACCATTAACCGTGCAAATAATAGAAATTTACTCCAAAAGTCTGATTGGCCTGTTAAAGATTTACCAGGATTAAGTGCAGAAGAACAAGCTCAATTGAAGAATTGTGGTATCAATACCACAGAAGAACTAATTACAAGAGGAAAAACTCCAGAAGAGAGAATAATATTAGCGGGTAAATTGCAAGTAGATCTTCACTCTGTGAATAAATGGGTAGTTTTAGCAGGTTTAGCCCGTGTTCCCAGTGTAGGGACTCAATATTGCGGTGTATTGCTTCACGCTGGTGTTATTTCCATAGCCCAATTAGCGCAAACTCCTACTCACAGATTGCATAGACAAGTTATGCGTTTGCAAGTATCAACATTGCACAGCCGGGATTTATGTCCAGCAGTTGAATTAGTGCAACAGTGGAGTCATCAAGCGCAAGCCATGGGTAATTAGTTAGTGGTAATTGGTAATTGGCTATTCCTTTGCTAAAACGCCATTGAGAAAGATATCCGCCAACCCTTCTGCCATTTTTTGCATTTCTTGGGGGGAGGCGTTGGGTTCTATGAGGGTGTGATCAGCAAAACCGGCGATCGCAAATAAACCTAAAAATACCTTAGCACCAAGTTTGGCATCTATTTGACGATAGATGCCTTTATCTATGGCTGTTTGAAAAAATGCTTCAGCCACATCTGTCATTTTATCAATAACTTCGGTTTGAATGCGATCGCGCAAATCTGGATGAAATTGCACTTCCATAAAGCAAACACGCATAATGTCAGCGTTTTTTTGTAAATTCCACATCCGACGACGCATAACTTGGGCTATAGCCTGATAACTACCCATTTCGCTGAGTTCTGTGAGTAAATCTGTAAGAATATCCACCCAGCCATTAGTGGCCACTTCCACCAAAATTGCTTTTTTATTGTCAAAATAACGAAAGAGAGTTCCTTCGGCTACTCCTGCGGTTTGTGCTAAATCACGGGTTGTAGTTTTCTCGAATCCCTTGGTAGCAAACAATCCTTGTGCTGCTTGCAAAATTCGGGTGCGGGTCTGGGCTTCTGATGATGGCGGAGAATTAAAAATTCGCATAGTATTTTGATATCTTCAAAATAGGATTGGTAGCCTTATTGTGCAACGAGGCATGGAGAAATTACAAAAATCTTCATAGAAGGTTAACTCTCTGTGTGTGGGTTAATAATTCTATCTTTCTAGTCATGTCAACCTACTTTAACTTTTGCTTATGCACCAGACAATTTTAAATTTGCTGACCGCTGGCGTTAACAAGTTCCCATTCCGTCGTCTATTAGCCACTAGTTTAGCGTTGATAGTCTTGACTTGGGGATGGATACCAGAAATGGCCATAGCCCTGCAACAGCCCCAAAATTCCATTCAGCCTTATCTAGAACAAGTAATTAATCGTTTAACAGAATTTCGCCTGGATAATGGATTAAAATTCATTGTTTTAGAAAGACATCAAGCCCCAGTAGTTTCCTTTTTAACCTATGCTGATGTAGGTGGTATTGATGAACCAGATGGACAAACCGGTGTAGCCCACTTTTTAGAACATTTGGCCTTTAAAGGCACAAAGCGCATCGGTACTAAGGACTACAAAGCCGAAGCCCCGCTGCTGGAAAAATTAGAAAAGTTGGATAACCAAATTAAAATCGCTAAAGCGGAGAATAAAACAGAGGAAATAGCCCGGTTAGAAACCGAGTTTAAATCAGTAGAATCCCAAGCCCTAAAATTAGTTAAACAGAACGAAATGGGGCAAATTGTCGAACAAGCTGGAGGTGTGGGTTTAAATGCTAATACATCCTCAGAAGCCACCCGCTATTTTTATAGTTTTCCTGCGAATAAATTAGAATTGTGGATGTCTTTAGAATCTGATCGATTTTTAGATCCTGTGTTTCGGGAATTTTATCAAGAAAAAGAAGTAATTTTGGAAGAAAGACGCTTACGAGTAGAAAATTCTCCTATCGGCCAGATGGTAGAAAAATTCATAGATGCTGCTTTCAAAGTTCATCCTTACCGACGGCCAGTAATTGGTTATGATCAGGATATTCGCAACTTAACACCGGAGAATGTGAGGAAGTTTTTTAAAGCTTATTATGCTCCCAGTAATTTAACTATTGCTATTGTGGGAGATGTAAACCCCAATGAAGTGAAAAAACTAGCGAAAACTTACTTTGGACGTTATCAAGCTAAACCTAAACCCCAACAAAAACTGCCAATAGAACCTCAGCAAACTGCGACTAGGGAAGTTACTTTAGAATTATCTACTCAACCTTGGTATTTAGAGGGTTATCATATTCCAGCTATTACCGATCCTGATCATGTAGTTTATCAAATCATCGGTAGTTTAATGAGTGACGGCAGAACATCAAGACTCTATAAGTCCTTGGTGGAAAAACAAAACTTAGCTTTAAATGCGGAAGGTTATAGCGGATTTCCTGGGGATAAATATCCCAATTTAATCTTATTTTATGCCCTAACATCTCCAGGAAAAACAGTAGATGAAGTAGCGATCGCTTTAAGGCAAGAAATTGATAAATTGAAAACTGAACCTGTATCTGCGGTGGAATTAGAACGACTAAAAACTCAAGCTAGAGCGACTTTATTACGCAGTTTGGATTCTAATTCAGGTATGGCAGAACAGTTGTTAGAATATGAAGTAAAAACCGGTTCTTGGCGTAATTTGTTTTTGCAATTGGATAAAATTGCAGCGGTGACTCCTGAAGATATTCAAAGGGTAGCTCGTGCTACTTTTACTCCAGAAAATCGCATTGTTGGCAAGTTGTTGTCAAAACAACTAGGATGAAAGTTTAGGGTTTATTTCACCCAGAGTCGCAGATAGGAAGAGAAGGCTATGCTAAAAAAGTTGAGGTTTGATTTGAAAAATAAAAAATTTCAGTTTTCTAGGGGACAAAGATTTGTTTTTACTTTGGTAATGGTTGTTGCTTGTTTCTTTGTAAATTTGAATTTTTCTTGGGCAGGAACGACAGCAAAGTATTATAATGAATTAAAGTTTCCCCCGGTTGCGGCGGTTAAGTTACCCAAGTATGAAC
The DNA here is from genome assembly GCA_001672075.1 of Anabaena sp. CRKS33. Taxonomy (GTDB): domain Bacteria; phylum Cyanobacteriota; class Cyanobacteriia; order Cyanobacteriales; family Nostocaceae; genus Dolichospermum. The sequence goes on along the minus strand of LJOT01000036.1, from coordinate 7,046 downwards.
GGTATGTACTAAAAAATGGTTTGGTGGTTTATTTGATGGAAGATCATGAGCTACCATTGGTCAGTGGTACAGCTTTGGTAAGAACAGGTAGCCGTTGGGAACCAGGGGAAAAGGTTGGTTTAGCTGGTTTGGTGGGTTCTACTTTACGGAGTGGTGGAACTCAAAAACATTCCGCAAATCAGTTAAATGAGATCTTAGAACAACGAGCCGCAGCGGTGGAAACAGATATGGGGGAAGCTGTTGGTAGTGTAAGTTTTGAAGCTCTCAAGGAAGATTTAGAAATGGCTTTTGGGCTATTTACTGAGGTATTACGAGAACCTGCGTTTGCTCAAGATAAGTTGGATTTGGAAAAAACTCAAATTCGTGGTGATATTTCTCGTCGCAATGATAGTCCTAATAGTATCGCCAGTCGAGAGTTTAAAAAGCTAATTTATGGCAAAAAAAGTCCTTATGCCCGTACAGTTGAATATGCTAATATTGATCAAATTTCTCGTGATGATTTACTCAAGTTCTATCAGCAATATTTTCACCCCAATAATCTCATTTTAGGGATTGTTGGCGATTTTAATCCTGAAAAAATGCGATCGCTCATTCAAGCCAAATTTGGTGACTGGAAACCAAGTCCTGAAATTACTAAAACCCAATTACCACAAGTCACCCAAGCTAATTTAGGTGGGGTATATTTTGTTAATCAACCCCAACTGACCCAAAGTAGTGTTTTAATTGGTCATTTGGGTGGAAAATTCAATAGTCCTGATTATCCCGCTTTGGATGTCATGAATGGTATTTTAAATGGTTTTGGCGGACGTTTATTTAATGAGTTGCGATCACGTCAAGGTTTAGCTTATTCTGTATATGGTGTCTGGAATCCCCGTTTTGACTATCCTGGAATGTTTATTGCTGGAGGACAAACTCGCACGGAAACTACAGTTCAATTCATCAAATCACTACAAACGGAAATCAAGCGTTTACAAACTGAAAATGTCACAATTAAGGAATTAAATGATGCTAAAGACTCTACTCTAAATTCCTTTGTTTTCAACTTTCAAGATCCTAGTCAAACCCTATCTCGGTTAATGCGATACGAATATTATGGTTATCCGGCTGATTTCTTATTTCGCTATCAAAAAGCTGTCAATTCTACTACAGTAGCAGATGTCAAAAGGGTAGCACAGAAATACTTGAAACCAGGAAATTTGGTTACTTTAGTGGTAGGAAATCAAACTGGAATCAAACAACCATTAACTAATTTAGCCACGAAGGTGACAACCATAGATATTACCATTCCTGGCTCTCAACCAGCAGCCTCTAAATAAAGATATCCCCGACTTCTCAAAGAAGTCGGGGATCTAAATTTTTAATGTTTAATGTCTAATTTCGCAAGTATGGGTCAACTTGAGAATTTCTAGAGTATTTTTTTACTCTTTTATAAACTCCTCACCTTCATAAACATCAGGCCAAACAGTTGCACCATGTTCATAGCTATCAATGCCAATCTTATCAGCTTCAGGATTAACACGCAGCCTACCAATAAAACTAAGCCCACTGAACATGACGAAGGCAAAGGCAACAGTAAAAACTGATACTGCAAGTACACCCAAAATCTGCACACCCAACAAGTCAAAACCGCCACCCAACAATAGACCAGCTTTTTTATTCAAAGTCAATTCTGGTTGACCCAAAAAGCCTACTGCTAGTGTACCCATCATGCCATTAATACCATGAACAGCAAATGCTCCCACAGGGTCATCAATTTTGCATGATTCAATAATATCAATGCCGAAAATTACTAAAATTCCACCTGTGAAACCAATCAAAACCGCCGCCCAAGGCGCGATAAAAGCACAACCGGCGGTAATACCTACCAACCCTGCTAAAGAACCATTCAGACAATAGGCTAAATCCCATTTACCTGAACGTTTGTATTGATAAAATAAGGATGCTAAGGCCCCAGAACCAGCGCCCAGGGTAGTATTGAGAGTAATCAAACCAATTAAGCCAGTATTAGCAGTACCCAGGGTTGAACCAGGGTTAAAACCATACCAGCCAAACCAGAGAATCATAGTTCCCAAAGCCGCCAAACCTAAGTTATGGGCAGGAGGAATTTTTCCCCAAGTAGTACGTCCGGGACGAGGTCCTAGTAAATAAGCACCGACTAAGGCTGTCCAACCCCCAACGGTATGAACTACGGTACTACCAGCAAAGTCATGAAAGCCCATTTTCCCTAACCAGCCACTGGAGTTCCATACCCAATGGACAACCACAGGATAGCTAAATGCCGCCATAATACCACTGTAGATTAAATCACCAACAAAGTCCGTTCTTCCTGCCATTGCCCCAGTAGTAATTGTACTGGCAGTAGCCGCAAAGGCAAACTGGAAGAAGAATAAGGTATAAGCATTGAGGCTGGAAGCTATTCCTGGTACACCACCATTGGTAAAAGCACCGTCTGTTGGTAGTTGGCTTAGGAAAAATGTATCTGTACCAATGAACCCACCAGTACTTGTACCAAAAGCAATTCCAAAGCCCACAGCCCACCACACTAAAATGGTGAGGGCAGCATCTATAAAGTTTTCCAATAGGGCATTAACTACACCTCTTTGACGCAGTAAACCCGCTTCTAACATGGAAAAACCGGTCTGCATGAAGAATATCAAAAAGCCCGTGAGTAATACCCAGGTAGTATCAATGGAAATTTGTAATTGTTTGGTTGTTGCATCTAAGGATTCCAGTGTTACAGGGTCTGCGGCCTGGACTACTGTAGGCGCGAAAATTGCCAACACCATTGAACCTATAGCTAGTGCTAGAAGGCGATAAAAAGGGCGGATACGTTTATTCATTCCTGTTTTTTGGGCTATAAAAGCTGTAATTAAGGCTGGACTTTTATGGTTTATCATATCATGATCAGCATTTACTTTGATACTTGTATCATACGCAAGAAATAAATATTGTTACGTTAGATACAAAAGACTTAATTTATCGGTGAATTTTATCTGTCACACCTATGTATATAGCTCACACTTATGTATGCCGGTTTTATCCCTTGGGTGGAGAAAATCGGTAACTATTTAAGACTTGACAAATCCTAAATTTTATATTATGCTTATGTTATTGGTGGAAAATAGTGCGCCCATATATATAAGATTTTCAAACATCAATATAAATAATGCTATAAACCACTAATATTATTCACTGTCTACATATTTTTATCAGAAAACGCCGTAATCATCCCTCTACAGGGTGGGGATGTAAGGAGGGTAACAATTAAACACCATTCAATTGACTAGATGATTCACTTATCTATACAAATCAGAAATTAATTGTAGATAGTTCTTCCTTATCAAGATTACGATAACATATTCCAAGTCATTTGTCAACACCATAAAACCTTTTTTGCGGGGTTTTTTCGTTTTGACTGATATTTCTAGATGCTCAAGGGAGATTTGGGGATAAATCTCGCTGTAATTATGATATATTGTCAAAAACCTCTGTCTGATTGACTAGATGATTCATTTATCTATACAAATCAGAAATTAATTGTAGATAGTTCTTCCTTATCAAGATTAGCGTAACATATTCCAAGTTTTTTGTCAACACCATAAAACCTTTTTTGCGGCGTTTTTTCGTTTTGACTGATATTTCTAGATGCTCAAGGGAGATTTGGGGATAAATCTCGCTGTAATTATGATATAGTTTCAAAAAACTGTATCTGATTTTCTTACTCATGAGGAATCTGTAATAACAGTTCTTGAGAAATTACATTAATGATGGTTAATTATGAGTTATTTTACTCCAGGACAACAACTAAAAAAAGGACAATACGAAATTATTGAAATTTTGGGACAAGGAGGATTTGGTGTTACTTATCTAGCGCAAGATCATAAACGCAAAAAACAAGTAGCTATCAAAAGTCTCAATATTCTTTTTCTCCAACAACGCTATAGAGATAGATATGGAAGTACAGAAGGTTTTGCGAATTTCTTAACTGAAGAACAGGATAAATTCAATACTGAAGCAATGGTTTTAGCTACCTTTAATCATCCTCATATTGTTAATGTTTATCCTGAACTGTTTCAAGAAAATGGTTTATCTTGCATGGTTATGGAATATGTGAAAGGTAGAAATTTAGAACAATGTTTACGCGCAGATGGTGTTTTTAGCGAGAGTGCGGGTTTAGAAATTATTAAACAAATTGGAGAGGCTTTAATTTATATTCATAGTCGTAATTATCTGCACAGAGATATCAAACCTGCGAATATTTTGCTGCGAGAATCTGACAATAAAGCTATTTTAATTGATTTTGGTTTAGCCAGAGAAGTCAATTTTGCCGAATTGACGAGTCTAACCAATGCGAAAACTCCGGTTTTTGCACCTCCTGAACAATTTGAAAATACAAGTAATTTCACTCCGGCTTTAGATATTTATGCTTTAGCAGCGACATTATATGTAATTATCGCAGTTCAGAAACCTCCTTTCATTCCTCTACCTAGCACTTATCTGAATGCTAAGATTATGTTAGATATGAAAATTCCTCTTGAACCACCTCAAAAATACAATGCTGATATTACCCAAAAAGTGAATGACGCTATTCTCAAAGGAATGGAATTAGATTATCAAAAACGTCCTCAATCAATAGAAGAATGGTTTATCCTGTTAGGAATTAAAGAAGAAAATCAAAGTCTGCCAATTTCTCAAAACCCTATTGACAATCATCTAAAAATTTTCCATTTTGAAACTGTCACTACCAATGCCTATGGTAAGGTTATCAAAAAACACAACCACTCAGCCAGATACTTTACGGAAGATTTGGGAAATGGTGTAATGTTGGAAATGGTGAAAATACCCTCTGGCAGATTTTACATGGGTTCACCAGAAAATGAAGCGGGAAGAACAAATAGCGAAGGTCCTCGACACCAAGTTACTGTTAAAAGTTTTTTTCTCGCTAAATACCCCTTGACACAGGCACAATATCAATCTATTATGGGCTACAATCCTTCCCACTTTAAGGGCGATAATCGTCCTGTGGAAAAGGTAAGTTGGGATGATGCAGTTGAGTTCTGTCAACGGTTAAGCCAAAACACAGGTAAAAACTATAAGTTGCCCTGTGAGGCACAATGGGAGTATGCTTGTAGAGCGGGGACAACGACACCTTTTTATTTTGGTCACAGTATTACCCCGAATTTGGTAAATTATGATGGCAACTATTCCTATGCTGCTGCACAAAAAGGGGAATATCGTCAACAAACTATAGATGTAGGAACTTTCCCCCCTAACGCTTTTGGTTTGTATGATATGCACGGTAATGTATGGGAATGGTGCGAAGATGACTGGCAGGAAAATTATCTAAACGCTCCTACAAATGGTGATGCTTTGATTAATCGCGCTGGAGAGTCTAAGGTAATTCGTGGTGGTGCGTGGCTATATTTTGCTGGCTGTTGTCGTTGTTCAATGCGTAACCAAGATTTGCATAATGCTCGTCATCACTATTATGGATTTCGGGTTTTATTGTCTTCGGAAAAGTAGTTGTTCTATCTATGTTATGTGGTTTTTCTCCTGTTACTGTTTCCCTGATTTTCCATATCTTTCGATAAATTGGTTGTCTTTATGATCTGGGGGACAGGGAAATAACAAATATCTTGATAATCCTTCTATATATATGGGCGCACACTTTCCCACTCATAACATAACTATAATCAAAACCCAGAATTTTGTCAAGGGTTTTGCCAAAATAAAATTGCAAATACCTGCGATCGCTATTTGACTGTCATGAAACTTAGTATATATGGGCGCACACTTTCCCACTATTAACATAACTATAATCAAAACCCAGAATTTTGTCAAGGGTTTTGCCAAAATAAAATTCCAAATAGCTGCGATCGCTATTTGACTGTCATGAAACTTAGTATATATGGGCGCACACTTTCCCACTATTAACATAACTATAATTGAGACCCAGAATTTTGTCAAGGGGTTTGCCAGAGATTTTTCATATTGGGGTATGAGGAAGTCAGGGAGCTAAAAATCATATCAAAAGTCCTAGAAATTGTGATTCAGAAAGTTAGACGTTGCCAGGAGAGTTCTTTTCCAACGGGATCATAGTTCCAGCGCAATAAATGAGCGGGTTGATTGGGGGAAAATGTTGGTAAACCGATAGCCTTTCTAGGTGCATTTGTGGCTAAATTGATTGCTGTTTCTATGTCACAAACTTCCCATTTTACGAGATTTTGTACTCCTACTAATAAAGGTAGAGTTGTTCCCGTTAACGTCCCATCTTGTAGTCTGGCTGTACCATTGATCACTTCAATTTGTCGGTTATCCCAGGGATAGATACCGTCTGGTAATCCTAGAGGTGCAAGAGCGTCGCTAACGATAAATAAGCTTTTACTAGCACGCAGAAGAATTTTAAGAATCATTGGATTAACGTGCTGACCATCAGCAATAAAGCCACAAAAGACACGAGAATCATTGATTGCAGCACCTAATAAACCTGGTTCGCGGTGGCGTAGGGGTGGCATGGCGTTAAAAGCGTGTGTTATCATTGTAGCACCTTGAGAAAAAGCCTGTTGTGATTCGGCTGCGGTAGCTTGTGAATGTCCTAAACTGACAGTAATTCCCAGGGAACGCAAATAAGGGATGATTTTTCCTGTGGTGTCTAACTCTGGTGCGAGGGTAATGAGTTTGACTATAGGAGCATAGTCTCCTAATACTCGTTTAACTTGATCTATGGTAAGGGGTAGTAAATACTCGGATGGATGTGCGCCGCGTTTGTAGTAGTTTAAGAATGGTCCTTCTAGATGAACTCCGAGAATTTGTGCAGAATTTGGGGAATTTGAAGTATAATCAGTGAGAATAGCGAGGGAGCGATGAAGATTTTCGATAGAGGTGGTAACTAAGGTTGGTAAATAAGCATCAACTCCTGCTAACCATAAAAATGAGGATATTTTTGCTAAATTATGGGAATTTTCTAATGTTAATTCAGGAAAAGCTAATCCTAGTCCACCATTGATTTGTAAGTCCACACCACCTAAAGAAATCCAGTCTCCAGC
>LJOT01000273.1 GCA_001672075.1 Anabaena sp. CRKS33 | reverse complement strand
AATCTTTGTATTAGTATTGGACCAATACCGGAAATTTGTGACCAAGCTAACCAGTATTTACGTTCTTCTATATTTGACATTTTTGCATATTTAACCTTTTCTAATTAGGTTGGCGTTAAAAATTGTCGTTATGACAAGGGAACAGGGAACTCTTAACTGGGAACAGGGAAGAAGCTTCGCCGTGAGCGTCAGCCGAACGGTTTTGGGCAACTTTACTTTTCGTTACTTATGTCGGTTTTTTTCCGTTCACCTACTTTCCTACAAATTATCTGAAGCAGCGGAAAACGAACCACAGAGGCACAGAGGACACGGAGAAATAAAGGTCTAAATTCATACTAATTAGCGTGATTCTAAATCGCGGTTACACAGATAAAACCTACCTGCGTGGGTTGGAAAAGCTTGATTTTCTGTTAGTCCGCGCGGGGTGACTTGGTTTGTGTAGTACAGGAATTACGCAAAATATCTCTCAAATCCTCATTTCTCCGTGACCTCTGTGCCTGGAGTGGTTCGTTATTCCATGAATCTTGCGTAAGTCCTATAGTAGTGTATTATATTCGCTAAAAAGGTTTCAAACATCCTCTAAGATATTTTTTGTGAGTGGTTGACTGTTTTTTATTGGGAAGTCTCTAAATGTTGCTTTTTTAAATAATCAAATACTGATTTGTCTCCAATGTCGGGAGGAATAGGTTGAATGATTTTCCGCACTGCAAAAATTAAAAAGCAAATTGTCCAAGTTGCTAATAAAATCTGTTCTGTTTGGGTGGATAAAATTCCTGTTAAATGTCCTAATAATAATATGGGAACAAGGGGAGTTAAGATTTTAGTTTCTAAACGATTAAAGCAAAAACCTTCTTTAAAATAAATTCCTGTTAAAGCTGCAAAGGTGAAACCAATACCTAATATAGTCAATGGTTGATTATAAATGGTAATTGCAAAAGCTCGACTATCACTATGGGCGAAAATTAAAGCGGAAATGCTACCAATTATCCAGAAAATTTGCAAAATTTGGTGCAAAAATTTCATATAAATATGAATAGTTAATAAACTAATACCAAGTGCAAGACTAAAACAGGTGTAAATAGGTGTAATAGCTTGAATTACAGCGGGTTGGGGAGAAATTAAAACTAAACTACTACCAAGGGCAAAACACAATGCTGCTATCATTAATCCTGTACGATACATTATCACACTTTGGCGATCGCTCTGAGTAATTGTAAATTGCCCAAATTGTCCTTGATATACTTCGGGTGATAATATTGTTTGTGTGGTCATATTCCCTAATCTTACTTATTATTTAGTAATCTTTCTTCTTTGCGCCTCTGCGTGAGAAAAAAATTATTAATGTCTCTTCCCAGCACCTAAATATAATTCTCCCACTTTTGGATCATGTAATAATTCTCTACCAGGTCCTGAGATAGCGTCTTTTCCTGATTCTAACACATAACCTCGGTCTGCCATTTCTAAGGCTTTACGGGCATTTTGCTCTACTAAAACTATAGCAGTTCCCGATTGGTTAATTTCTTTAATTTGCTCAAATACCTGATTTACTAAAATGGGAGATAATGCGGCTGAGGGTTCATCTAAGAGTAGTAAACTAGGTTCTAACATTAATGCTTTCCCCATGGCTAACATTTGTCTTTCTCCTCCAGAAAGAGTTCCTGCTCGTTGACGCAAGCGATCGCTCAATCTCGGAAACATATTGTATATTTTATCTTTAAGGGGTTTTAATGGCGTATTCCTGACAAAAGCCCCCATTTCTAAGTTTTCATCTACGGTTAATGATGGAAAAACATTCGCAATTTGCGGAACATAGGACATACCTTTTTCTACAATTTGATTGGATTTTAAACCTACCAAATTCTGATTTTTAAAGGTAATTTTTCCAGTGTGGGGTGTTAATAGTCCGAAAATAGTTTTGATTAATGTTGATTTACCTGCACCATTGGGACCAATTACTGTTACTAATTCCCCATTGGTAACGTGGAAGTTGATACCTTGTAAAATGTCTACATCTTTAATATATCCTGCGTGGACATTTTCTACTTTTAATAAATAGTTATTCGTCATTTGTTAGTTGTTATTTGTCACTTGTTATTTGTTAGTTGTCAGTTGTCGGTTATCAGTTGTTTTTCTTTTACCACTGACCACTGACCACTGACCCATGACTATTGTGGGATTTTTTGCAATTCTGGTCTTTCTGCTGCCAAAATCGCTCCTGCTACTGGACAAACTTGGAGACAGATGCCACAATCAATACAAGTAGCAAAATCAATCCAGTACCAATCTGTGCCTTTGACGTTTTTCCCTGGACCTTTATGAATACAAGCTACTGGACAAGCACTTACGCAGTCAGCAACACCTTCACAAACGTCTGTATCAATACTATGTGGCATTTTTCCGATTCCTCCTCTTTTTTGTCCGTTATTCTTGACTTATGATCCTGCTTCAATGGTATGAGAACCATCAGCTTTAATCCAAGCAATTTTGGTGATGGAGCGATCGCTTGCATATTGACGAATCGCGCTTACATCTCTCCCCCCTAAGTCTATTTCTACTCTCAATAACTCAGTATTATTACGAAGTTTTTCCGCATAATCAAAAGCCGCAGCTTCAGCACCGGGAGTTTCTGGAACTACCAACCAATGACTAGCGGGTATATTCTGGGGTAATTGCTGATTAAATGAGAGAATTTGGTATAAATCATCAATACTCAGTTCAAAGCCGATACCGGGAATACTTTCACTCTGGGGATGATATAAACCTAGTAATTGGTCATAACGACCACCTCTTCCTACAACTTGTGCTTGAACATTTGTATCACTTATATCACTCACTACTTCAAATACAATACCTGTGTAGTAGTCAATGGTTTGAATTAGGCTCAAATCAAGGACTAAGGGGAATTTACCCTCTAGTAATTCTACTAGAGATTTGAGATTATTTATTGCTTCGTGCTGGTCTGGTTCAAGATGCAAACTGCTGACTTTTTCTAAGACTTCTTGACTATCTCCCCGCAAATCTAACATGATTTTAGCCCGCTGGTGTAGTTCTTCACTCAAAGGCAAGGTATCAAGAGTTACATAATCCAAATGAGCGATCGCAGTACGGACTTGATTTCTAATTTCCGGGGGAAAAGCATTCAACAGGGAGCGAGTAATTCCCGCTTCCCCTAGAATTAACCGCCACCCTTGTAAATTCAATGCTGTGAAACAATCCGCTACTAAAGACAATACTTCCGCATTAGCTAATAATCCTCCCGCACCCAGTAACTCCACCCCAGCTTGATAATACTCTTGCTGACGATTATGGCGGACTTCCCAATTGCGACGAAACACATTAGCATTGTAATAGAGTCGCTGGGGATAGGTTGCATTTGTCATGCGAGTTACCACTGTCCGGGCGATAGAAGCCGTCAATTCTGGACGCAATCCCAATTCTTCATTTTGAGCATTTTGGAGTTCAATCACCATCTGACGCTGAATTGCTTCACCAGCCATCAAGGTATCCATTCTTTCCAGAGTTGAAGTGATAATCCTGTGATATCCCCAACGCTGAAATACTTGTTCTAATCTATCTTCAATCCAGCGTTTTTGCGCCACATCTAACGGTAATAGATCTCTTGCTCCCGCTGCTGGTTGATACACCATTATTTTTTCTTCCCACCAAACAAACCGCCAAACAAACCGCCTTTTCCAGACTTATCTGGTTGCTTCTCTTCATTTTTGGAAGAAGAAGTTCCTTGAGAACCACTGTTTGTAATTCCTAAAGCCTGATCTACCTTGGGTTTCCATTCCAAAGCGATATTATCCTTGGGATTTAACTTCAGAGCGTTATCAAAGTGAATTTTCGCCATTTTCAGTTGATTTTGCTTTAAATATACCATTGCCATCAAGCTATGGCAATGACTATTTCTTGGCTCTAATTTTAAGGCATCCTGTAATTCTACTGTGGCTTGGGACAATTGGTTTGTTTCTAGTAAATTTTGAGCGCGACGCAGGTATTTTTCTGTCAACGATTCTTCTTTTAATGGTAGAGTCGGGGTTGACGGTAATTTTTGACCAGGATTATGAGGCTGATTAGATGGAGGTTTAGTTATTTTCCGTCCTGATGTCCGCATCAGGTAAACTAGATTTAACTCACTAATTTCACTGATAATTTTGTGTGCTTGTTGTAAATCATTAAATTGAGTTTTAGCAATTTGGGCGATCGCTTTTTGATATGACACACTAACATTGGCGGCCGCTAACAATTCTTTGGCTAATTGGGTCTCAACCTTGATTGATGCTGCTTCCTGTGCCAATCGCTTACCCATTTGTGACAATATTAATAGATATTCCCGACGGTTTTTTTCTCCAGTTAATTTCTGATAAGCCGGGTTAACTAGTTTTGATAACAGACTATTAGCTATCTCTTTTTCTAAGTCACCCACCAAATTAGAACTATCTGGGTGCAATATCCGCACAATTTGCAAATAACGTTGACGAATTTCTTTAACTTCTGCATCAATTGTTATACATAGAACGGCGTGATGATCTATGAAATCATTGCTAAATAATCCAGAATTTATTTTTAAAGACATTGTTATAGGTACTGCACTAACGCATATTTTTCTAGTTTACAGGGAATAACGACAAGTTTCAAATCTAATCATAACCAGAAATTTGAACCAGAGAAACTGTGGTGGGGACACATATTTAATCAACCCCACCCCCAACCCCCTCCCCGCAAGCGAGGAGGGGGCTATGATTTGCCTTATTTAAGTGGATAACGCCATGTTGATGGGAAATCATAGCAGAAATTTTTGATTTAGTGAATATAATTGAGTCAAATTGGCGTGTATTTTTCGGCAATATTTAGTTCTAAATTTGGTAATTAAGTTTGCAGAAAATGAGAATGAATTATCTAATCACTCCTCGATATTCTATTAACAAGCGAGGGGGAAA
>LJOT01001053.1 GCA_001672075.1 Anabaena sp. CRKS33 | reverse complement strand
ATACACTGTTTAATAGAGATTATAATCAAGATGCAGCATAGGGAAACGACAAAATAAAAACTATGGAGAGTGGTACAGCGATTCTAACCCGCTATCATTAGATAAACTTAAATGGTTCGTGGGCTAGGTTTAAGTAGACAAGCCACTTAAACACACGGCATGAAGCCGACGTTCACCCACAACTGTATTATATCATCTTTATAAAAAATATTGTGGTTAATGTGTACCAGAAAATAGCAAGCGATCGCTTTCAACATTCTAAATTCTCTTCTGATGTTCTATAATCTCCCCAAACAGCGTAAAAAACCGATGACA
>LJOT01000272.1 GCA_001672075.1 Anabaena sp. CRKS33 | reverse complement strand
ATATATTTTAATTCTCATCCTGTAAATCCTTAAATCCTGTAAATCCTGATTTAGACTTAAAGTGCTGGACGATGTTGAATCCAAGGGTTGGCCGCTTCTAATTGGGCTGCTAAACTAATTAAAGTAGACTCCGCCGCAGGTTTACCAATTAATTGTACACTTATGGGTAAACCGTTATTATCGAAACCTACCGGCAGGGCGATCGCTGGTAATCCGGTAGCATTTGCAACAGGACAAGGAGCAACCCAATGGACAATTTTAGCAAATGTCTCTTCTGGACTCAAATCTGCCCATTCTCCCACGCGAATGGGAGAATGGAGATAAACTGGTAATACTAATACATCTATGGTATCAAAAAACGCGACAATCTGCCGGGAGACAATCTGCATTTGGGCCAGTGCTTGCAGATATTCACCTACAGAACCATTTTTTGCTAATAACCAGCGGTTTAATGGTTGCAAGGCTGCTGAGGGAATTCCTGCTACTGCTACTCCCGCTTGCCAAACTACTTTAAATGGTTCGATTAACCGGCTAAAATCTGGGTATTGTTCCGTAATTTGATGTCCAAATTGTTCTAATAACTGGACTGTTTTTAATACTCCCTGTTGACAATTTATATCAGCTTCTCCGAAAGGCATGATCTTGGTACTAAAAGCAATTTTTAGAGGATTTAATTTAACCTCAGTTGCATTCAGAAAGGACGGCTGTGGATCTGATAACCAATAAGGATCACCTGTAACATATCCAGATATAACATCTAACATCGCCGCTGCGTCAGCTACGGTACGGGCAATCGGTCCATCCACAGCAATACCACCTAAGTTTTCACCTACAGGGGCTTTAGTCACTCTACCTTTAGCGGGTTTAATTCCAACTACGCCACAACAAGCCGCCGGTCCACGAATCGAACCACCACCATCTGAACCTTGAGCGATCGCACTTAATCCTGCTGCTACCGATGCTGCGGCACCACCACTAGAACCACCAGGAGTATATGCCAAATTCCAAGGGTTTCTAGCTGGGGTAAATCCCGTAGGTTCGCTGTAAGGAAAAGAGCCTAATTCAGAAGTTGCGGTTTTACCAAGAATAATAAACCCAGCTTGTTTAATTTTGGTAACTACACCATCATCGTAATTAGCGATATTATTTAACAGGGCTGGATTTCCGTAAGTACAAGTAACATCTGCAACGGCATTTAAGTCTTTAATCGAAATTGGTACACCAAAAAATGGGGGTAATTCTGAAGTTGTTGTGAGTAATTCTGTTTTAATTTTAGCATCAGCAACGGCTAAATCTGCCGTAACTGTGAAATAACTTCCCAATTGGGGGTTTAAGCGTTCAATGCGTTCTAAATATACTTCTACCAACTCTAGGGGTGACAGTTCCCGCAGTCGAATTAATTGCGCTAACTCTAAAGCTGGGGTAAAAGCTAAATCATTGTGATCCATAGAATAGGGTATCAGAAATCAAGGTTTTTGTATCTGAGGAAATCTAATTTTTTATGAATAGTCACTAAAAAACAAGTTTATGGTAGTATTAGGTTGAAACCAACCCGTTAATTCCACTAACCATAAAAACGGAGAGGGAGGGATTCGAACCCTCGAAGGGATATAATCCCTTAACAGATTAGCAATCTGCCGCTTTCGACCACTCAGCCACCTCTCCAGTCCATGAGTAATAATCCTAGCAGAAGTTTTTGGGCTTGTCAATAGTTATTTTATTAAAAAATTAAATGACCATTGACCATTGACCAATGACCAATGATCAATGACCAATGACCAATAAACAAGTTATAGCACTTGCGATCGCATCCAAGCTGCAGGCAAGGTGCGTAACTTTTTCCATTGAGGAACATAAGCTCGCCGACTGAACACATCATAATCATTGCGCTCAATCATTTCTAAAATCTGCTCATAGAGCATAGATGCAGACCAAACAGGCCACCGAGCATCCGCAGCGAGATAACTAATACCTTTATCTGCTTGAATATAGAATTGACGGGCGCGATCAATTTGAAACCGCATCAGTGAACGCCAGCGGTCATCAACTACGCCCTGGATACATTCTTCCTCGGTGTAATTAAATTTGGCCAAATCTTCCAAGGGAATATAGATGCGGCCGCGACGGGCATCCTCACCAACATCACGGAGGATGTTCGTAAGTTGGTTAGCAATTCCCAAAGCGATCGCTTCTTCTATGGGAAGATAGGGCTGTTGGTTTTGATGCCAAGGGGCTGTATAGATGCTATTATCTACACCCATAATCGTCGTTGACATCAAACCCACAGTTCCCGCTACCCGGTAGCAGTAGAGATATAAATCATTAAAAGTTTCATAGCGACTACGATACAAATCCATGCGCTGACCGGCAATCATATCCCGAAAAGGTTGAATGTCTAAAGGAAAGCGTTGGAGGGTATCTACTAAAGCTACATCAAAATTATCCAAGGGGCAGCCCGCAAAAATCGCCTCCAGTTGATTTTCCCATAGTTCTAGGGTTTCTGGCGTGGTGATAGCGGCAGCAGGACCATCCACTAATTCATCTGTACGGCGACACCAGGCATAAATTGCCCAGACAGATTGACGCTTGGCCGGACTCATCAGCATTGTACCCAAATAAAAAGTCTTAGCGTACTTAGCAGTGAGTTCTCGACAAAGGTTGTATGACTCATCTATAGAGACCAGCGTTTTCATGCGCGGGGGGGAATCAGGCAGTTGCAGCATTCGTGGCGGGCGGTCGGGTTGGCGTTTGCAGGTGAGAGGGATTTGCTACCGTCAGCGCTTGAGAAATAGCCTGCGCTGTTAGTTTACCAGAAAGTACCGCCCCTTCCATACTGGCGAGATAACGTTGCATTGTATAATCCCCAGTCAGGTAGAAATTAGAAATGGGGGTTTGTTGGGAAGGACGGTAATCTTGGCGACCTGGGGTAGCTTTGTAAACTGAACGCGGTGTTTTCACCACATGATATTTCAGTATTTTTGTAGGATTATCTCCCCCAAAGTGTTGGGGAAAGAGTTTTTCTAATTCGCTAATAGTTGCAGCGACGATTTCCTCATCGGATTTAGATATCCAATCTGCCGCTGGTGCTAGAACTAATTCCAACATTGAACGGTCAGGATTGGCATATTCACGGCAAGTATTACTCATGTCAGCATAAACGCTTAGGAGTGGAGACCGGGAAAATAGTAGATGATCAATATCTGTTAATTTGCGATCAAACCAGATATGAACATTAATCACAGGTACACCTTCTAAGCCGTTTAATTGTTGGAAAAATGGCATTTCTTTCCACGCATTGGGCAAAATCGGCTTTAAAGGGTCAACGGGTAGGGCAGATACATAAATATCCGCTGTCACTATTTCATCTTCTGCCCCGTTTAAGCCCCGCAATAGGAATCCTTTAACAGTTCCATCCTCATTGAGTAAAATCTCTTTTAAAGGCGCGTTCAGACGTACCTCACCACCCCTTTCAGTAATGTGGTCAATGATTGGCTGACACAATCTTTCAGTGGGTGAACCGTCTAGGAAGGCCATTTTTGAGCCGTTTTTCTCTTGCAGGAAGCGATTCAAGGCTGTTAATAAGACCGTGGCAGAAATTTCCTCTGGGTTAATGAAGTTCAAAGCTTTGGACATAGCAATAAATACTTCTTTTTCTACCCGGGGGGGAACGTTTTGTTTTTGCAACCACTCGCGGAAAGAATATTTGTCCATTTCTTCCACGTACTTTTGCCCTTGGAGTATGGCTGGTAGTAAACCGATACCAAAACTGATTTTCTCTGCCCAGGTCAGCATATCGTTGTTTCTCAGAATGGCAATGACACCATTTATCGGTGCCGGTAAATCTGGGAAATCAAAACGGCTGTAAGTTCCTGGGGAATCAGGTTGATTGAAGATCATTGTGTGTTCTTTCCACTGCAACCGATCTTCAATGTCTAATTCTTTGAATAACTGCAACATATTGGGATAGGCCCCAAAAAAAATGTGCAGTCCTGTTTCGTACCAATCACCATCAGCATCCTTCCACGCGGCTACTTTCCCCCCAATTACGTCTCGACGCTCCAAAACAATGGGGGTGTAACCTTGATCCGTTAGATATTTTGCACAGGAAAGTCCCGCTAGACCCCCTCCTGCGATGGCTACGCTGCACTTCGTGAATGCTACTTGCATTTAACCTACTGTTCTTTAATATTTCTTAATTGTTTTGTCGTTCTCATTATACGTTGCAATCCTTTACATTTGCCGTTTCCTCTCTGATTGCCTCCTAAAAAATTTCCCCGTACTGTCCTTGAGTATGTAATTTACACAATTAATAAGTAATTTAATTAACAAAAAAAATTATCTAACAAAAATATTTAGTGTAGTTTATATCTCAATTTCCATAAGTGCATTTTTTAGCTTAACTACGGGTGATAAATGCAAAATTCAGGTTTTTATTTATGTATTTAGACGTAAACTATTTCTCTCAATCAGTAAGGTAAATAGCACAAATTATGAGCATTTATAAGCAAAAATTAAGTCAAAACTCCTAATTACTGAAAATATATTTGAAATTCTTATTAATTTAAATAGCCATGATGTTATATGATGATCCCAGATAGTTTAATCATGATTAAATCTGAAATTTAATTATGTAATTTCCCAAAAATTGTCTTTTGTTTAATAAAATCTTTTTTTGTTTAATCTGGGCATATTTACCCAGGAATTTAGCATCTGATTCCACAATAACTAAACTATGATATCAAACGGAATACTATGGTTGTCATCTTTGACTGGTGGTACTTTCATGTTGACGGCTTTACCAGTGGGGTTGGCCTCCCCAACACAATTTACAGCTAATTTAGTCAAGGATCAGCATCAATTTTTGACTAATGCTAAACAACATAAAAATACTTGGCAAAAAATCCTAATATCGAAAACCCTTTTTACCTTTGATTGGATAAATAAACAATTAGCATCACATCGAGAT
>LJOT01000035.1 GCA_001672075.1 Anabaena sp. CRKS33 | reverse complement strand
ACCTTGTTGCATACCTATTTCTGTCGCTTCTTCTCTTAGTTCTTGATATAAGCGAGTTTGCTCAAAAGTTATACCTAACATTGCTTCTATCTCCACACGACTTAAACGAGTAAACCGATAAGACATAATCGTGGTAATTATTTCTAATATGGCACGACTATCTGCTGGTGCTTGTAACTCCTGTTGACAACGGTTGACTAAATATCGCGCTGCTGCTGGCGCTTTCTTTTGGTTGAGAGTTGTTAACACTAACAAACTCACATCAAGGGGTAATTGTTCAAATTCTCCCAACTCATTCAAATATACTCGATGTACCTGTTCCGAACTCAAAAGTGCGCGATAGGGGTGAATATCCCCTTGTTCTGTACTCCGAGTTGGATAAATTAACACCGCTTGCCAATCTTGAAAACGCTCCCTATTTCTGTAAAAATAGAGAAATAATTCCCCAAATAAACGTTCATACAGTCGCTCATCTCTTTGAAATTGTACCTCACAGAAATAAACAACTCCTGGTGTTTCCGTTTCCGGTGGTAAAAACACCCCATCAATTTCAAACTTTGGTTCTTTTACCGCTACCGAATCGAAGCGATAACTGGCCGCGTTTGCTGGAGGATTTGCCAATAGCTCAAACAGTAGCGTTGGGTATTTTTGAAATAAATAATAAAAAATAGAGTCACGCCGCATATAAAAGTAGAAATCACCTTTTCATATATATTACCAGGAATAGCGTCGCCATCCATTTTGTGATTCTCATAACGGCGGAGATGGGAATTTTTAACAGATTACAAAAAACCTATATAGGTCAGGGTACAGCATTGCTAAATCCTGACCTATAGAAACAAACAATTAAACAACTTTGTTAACCATACCTTTAGTCACTTTGGTAACTCTTAGATTAGGAAGTGCAATAGCAAAGCTGACTTAAGGTAAGGTATCGCTTTTTTGCATCTAAAATTCCGTTTACATCCCAATACTACTTAACAGAAACAGAATCAACGTCCACAGTCTCCCCAGTAGGAGGCGCATTATTCACTGTATTGCTGGTACTATTTTCTACATTCCCTTTTTTAGCTTTCCAACCATCAATTACTAATCCCGAAACTTCAGTAACAAATAAAGTTAAAAGGAAAACATCATCAATTTGACCAATAATAGGAATAAAATCTGGAGAAATATCCAAAGGACTGATTAAATAGGTAACAGTACCAATAATTACCCACCAACGGTACTTAGGATTACGTAATGTATTCCGATACCATGTATAAAGGGATTGAATTGAGAAGTTCATACTCTTAACCTCCAGTGATTTTTTTATTTTGGCAAATAATCCTCTAAACTCCCGGTGGGAATAACCGCCATATTGTGTATAGAAGATGTTAATCCTTGGTAATTAATTGGCAAATTTTGTGAGTATTGCATTACTCTTGAAAATGAAAATGCTTTGATTACTAGTGATGGAGTGAGGAAACTTAAACAGTGGATATCTCAGATTTGTTGAATAAGAGCGGGACCTCTATAGTTTTTGATTTGTTCAAGAAGGGCGGTCCTTCTATGTGGCCTTTGCTGGTTTTATCAGTGCTGTCACTAAGTGTGATTTTTGAACGTTTTTGGTTCTGGTTACAGATTCTTACCCAGGAAACAGAAATAGTTAATCGTATTTTGGACGCTGCTAGTGAGAATTGGGAAATAGCTGAAGCAATTGCTGAAAAAGCAAGAAATCAGCCTATTGGTAGGTTTTTATATGCACCTTTACGCCTCAAGAAAAACGATCCAGAAACCTTTAGATTGGCGCTAGAATCAACCGCAGCAGACGAAATAGCAGGAATGCGACGGGGGGAAAAACTGTTAGAAGCTGTAATTGCTCTCTCGCCCCTGCTAGGATTGTTGGGTACAGTCTTGGGTTTGATTCATTCCCTGAGTTCAATTCGTATTGGTGATTTAGGTACAGAGTCTGCTGCTGGTGTTACAACTGGGATTGGGGAATCTTTGATTAGTACAGCCGCAGGATTAATAGTAGCAATTAGTAGTTTGGTATTCTACCGCCTATTTCAAAGTTTTGTTGTTAACCAAATCAAGGTTTTCAACAAAGCGGGAAATGAATTGGAATTACTCTACCGTCAGTACCCTCCTGATCCTAATAAAATGAATTTAGGGATAGTCTCAAATGAAAAATCATTTCCCAACAATTCTGTAGTTGAGTTAGAGGAGACAATTGATAATTCCCCCTTGAACTCTTTAGTAGAAGAAGAAGATGAAAGTTAAACTAGATAACCCCGCTGAAGACGTTCAGATTCAAATTATCCCCTTAATTGATGTTGTTTTTTGTATTCTGACATTCTTTTTATTAGCAGCTTTACAATTTACTCGTCAACAAGCGATTAATGTTGATTTACCTAAAGCTAGTACAGGTACAAGTTCTGCTGCTAATTCCCAAACTAAAAATAACATTTTACCCGTGACAATTGATGCTGAAGGGATGACTTATATAGAAAAAGAACCTGTAAGTCGGGAGGAATTGGAATCGCGTTTAAAGCAATATATCCAAACAAATCCAGAGGGAATTTTAGTATTGAATGCGTCACGTACAGCAACTTATAATGATGTTGTTCAAACATTAGATTTGCTACGGAAGGTGGGAGGAAATAGGGTATCTTTGGGAATTATTCCCGGATCATCTCAACCAGTGACAAATTCACCTAGCTTCCCTGCTATTCCTCTTAACCCAGGAATTAACCCCTCGGAAAACTTTAATTATTTACCACCCGATAACCCAAATCTAGTTCCTGCTCCGGGAACGGGAATAACTCCTGGTATTTCAATTCCCAGCAACACTTTACCGCAAGCACCTGTAAAACCAGAAAAGAATAATTCTTCTCCTGAGAATTAATACCATTTCACCAAAAATTTTGGATGTTTATATCTCTCCATATTCTTCTCAATTATGAGTTTATGGGGAGATTTTTACTTACATCCCACCGTTCTTTCTGGTTCGTACTTTCCCAACTCGCAGCTAAGTTATATGCTTTTTAAAAAGCCCGTGACGAGGATTGAACTCGTGACCTCACCCTTACCAAGGGTGTGCTCTACCACTGAGCCACACGGGCGAAACTCAAACAATTTATAAATTAAGAATTATAATGCTGTGTATCTTATTATTACACAGCGATTATAAGTCCTAACATTGGTAAGAGGTGGGCCGGGCTGGATTTGAACCAGCGTAGGCGTAAACCAACGGATTTACAGTCCGTCTCCATTAACCACTCGGACACCGACCCGTTTGTGTCCCACGCTTAACTATAATAGCAATAGTTTTTAAGTTTGGCAAGGGGTTAGAGAAAATATTTTTCGTAAAACCTCAATCCCTTACCCCAAGCCAGTTTTCCCAGTTCTTCACAAGTACAAGCGGGGTTAAACACCATTTTGACCTCAAGTTCAGCTTGGGGGGAAAAATTCTAGGCGATAACGATATAATGCCACTGGTCGAGAACCTGCGGTAAAATAATCAGGATCTTGGGGGGAAAGGTAGACAGCGGTAACTTGGTCTGCTGTAATAGTTGGGGAAGAGGTGGAAAGTTTTTGGTAAGCGGTGGTTGATTCTACAGTGTTTAAATAGGGACGAGAACCACCTTTAAATAATTGTTGAAAAACTTCGGAAGTGATGAATTTATCTTCTGATATTCTCTCTGTAGCGCGAGCCGTGACAAGAGAAATTAATTGGCGTTCACCACGCAAAAATGTAATTTGACGATTAGGAGATTCAGGATCTACTTTTGATGATAATACAGTTTCATCTCCTAAATAGGCTCTGGTTAAATTTAAACTATTAAATTCTCTATCAGCTACTAATATTGGTGTTTGATTTTGGAAATAAGCAAGAATTTTTAAACCCGAATTAGTTGGTTTAATTTTCACAAATCTCACTAAAAAACTAATTGGTTGATTTAATTGACTGCGATTATTTTCAAAGCCCGGTGTGACTATATTCGGTGCTAACGGTGCTGCTAAATCTACTAATGTACTTGTTACTTTCCACTTACCAGCTATCCATTCAGGGTACACTAAATCTCCCGTTGCTGGTTTGACTGATGTTAATTTTTCCCATTGGGGGAATTTGGCTAAATGTTCTGCTAATTCTCCCGCTTGTGCTTCGTTATTTCCTAAAAATAATAAAAGCATTAAGCAACAACTAATAATTATTTTGATCAACATATTCAATAATTCAATATTAAACCTACTCCCCGACTTATCAAATAAGTCGGGGATCTGAAAGCAACGAAAAATTACAAAATTTCTAGGGGTAAAGGTTGCCAAATTTCGCCATATTTTTCTTTTAAAATTTGCCAAGCTTCTACTTGTCCTGGTTCGTATTCTCCGGGTTTACCCCATTGCAAAAATAGGCTTAATGCAGGTTCTAATTTTTCGTCTAAAAACCGAATTGCATAAGTTGTAAAATTCCCTCGCTTGGCTTCACCTGTTTCAAATTTCACTTGGGTGATTTTGTCCATGTTTAAATGAAATTCAAAGCCTTCGGTGTGCATATTTGCATATTTACCTTTTGGTAATTCGGCGTAAAATAGCTTTTCTATTTTTCCTCTGGCTTCTAAAACGGCGGCGCTACTGGTGACAATTAACCGTAAAGTTCCTAAGCTTTCACAAGCTTCTAAAAATTCTTTCAATGTTGTTGTCATATTTGTTAATTTTTTACTAGTGAGTGTTCAATTTCAGATTTATGACCAATAACTAATTTACTACGTTTCATATTTCTCATAAGCAGCAACAATGCGCTGTACTAAAGGATGACGCACTACATCTTTCTGAGAAAATTCACAAATAGCAATCCCTTCTACGTTTTTTAAAATTTGTAAAGCCACATCTAACCCCGATTTTTGATATGGTGGTAAATCAGTTTGCGTAATATCACCTGTAATCACCATCCGGGAGTTAAAACCTAAGCGCGTCAAGACCATTTTCATTTGCGCCGGTGTAGTGTTCTGAGCTTCATCAACAATTATAAAAGCATTATTTAAGGTTCTTCCCCGCATATAGGCCAGTGGTGCAACTTCGATGATTTCCCGTTCGATTAAATTGGGGACTTTTTCCGGGTCTATAAACTCATTAATGGCATCATAAAGGGGACGCAGATAGGGATTAACCTTTTGCTGTAAATCTCCCGGTAAAAAACCGAGTTTTTCCCCGGCTTCCACTGCGGGACGAGTTAAAATCAACCGTTCAAATTGATTACTAAGTAGGGCTTGAACTGCGACAACTACAGCCAGATAGGTTTTTCCTGTGCCCGCAGGTCCAATACAAAAGGTTAAATCACGTCTGCGAAGCGCGTCTATATATTGGCGTTGGTGAAAGGTTTTAGCGCGAATTTCTAACCCTCGGCGAGTTTTAGCGAGGATATCGCGCTGTAAGTCCTGTAATTGGTCTTCTGTATTGGTATCGAGGGCTTGACGGGCTGTGAGAATATCAGCACTAGAGATATTATTACCTTTACTCCATAAATTTTCTAGCGATCGCACCAATTTCTTTACTAATTCTACCTGTTTCGGTGTTCCTGAAATTAATAATTCTTGTCCCCGCAGAACTAAATTAGCTCCTGTTTGTTGAGATAAAAACTTGATATTAGCCTCACTATATCCTGCTAAAGCGATCGCACTGGACATATTAGGCAGTTGGATCAACTCATCTGCCATATTATTCTTGAATTAGGTGAAAGGTTGTTTTTAACAAAATTAATATTTTCCTATTCCATGTAAATTTAAAATTGTATTATGTAGGGGCAGCGCCTCCGTGCCTACCCTGTTGGGGCAACTTGCCGTTAATTAATATGTTTATGATTGGGAAATAGGCTGACAACACTTGTTAATTCTTGGCTGGTAAATCCGCAATAAACACGGAATTATTAGCCAAGATTTGACAATACTGTTGTCTCCCGTCTCCAACAATCTCAACTGACTACTTGACAAGGGCAGAAATTAACCAAATACTAAAAATTTCTAAAAAGCTTATTTAATCGGCTTTTTTTAATTTTTAATATTTAATCTTAATGCAACTGATATTACCGCAAACGTGGTTTAACAACAGGTTTGGGAATATTACTCTCTCTTTCTTTCGATTTGGGTGGTAGTGTCCGCTCTTCCTGTTCTTCATCAAAAGACATACTTTCCCGACCTGGGGAAGCACCACCGTAGATATCCAGGTATACTGATTGACCAGCTAGTTCTGCTGCGGCGGCAATTACAGAGCGAATTGCCTGGATATTGCGTCCCCCTTTACCAAACACTTTTCCTTTATCTGTAGTATCAAAAGCAATGCGTACCCAAGCCCGCTTCAGGGTTTGAGATATTTCACAATCAACCTTTAAAGACTCTGGAGATTCTAAAAACGGCTGCACAAGAAACTTTACCAGCCCAACATAATTGGGACTGGTTGCTAGGGATTTAATCTCAAAACTATGATGCGGCTGTTGCACTGACCTGTTCAAAAACGTTAGCTTTTACGAGGATACGACGAACTGTATCGGTAGGTTGAGCGCCTTGTTGTAGTCGCTTAACGATACCAGGAATGTCTAATTTTACTTCATCTGTTCTGGGATTATAGAATCCTAATTCTTCCAAGGGGCGACCGTCACGACGGGTAAGGTTGTTTATAGCAACAATTCGGTAACTTGCTTCGCGCTTTTTGCCAAATCTTTTTAAACGCAATTTGATCATTTTGAGAACTGTTTCTCCTGTTCCTAGTTAGTGAGTTTGCAACTGATTGATGAGGAAGTGACTGGGTTATGACACCCGCGTTCACAATTTCCGACACTGAAACGCTAATTTTAGCACTTTCTGGCCGTGAATGGCTATTAGTTAGTTGTCAGTTGTCAATTGTCGGTAAGAAAGATATTCTTGAACTCTCTGCCCCTGCTCCCGTGGTTTCGAGATAAAACAGTTGTAGCACCTCAATGTTTCCTCCATTATCTGCACTGATTCATTATAAACAGTTTTGATAAATTCTAGGTCTTGAGCTAGACTAGGTGCTTATTTCCGCACAGACCAAGAGCGAACTTGACCTAAAGTTACAGGAATGCGATCGCTCACGTCAATGGTAAATAGATAGACTTTTTTAGCTCTGCGGCCATTTTCCGGGTCAAAAAACTTTAATTTCACATCCCAACAATCACTATTAATACGACAAAAAGGACTTTTTTCCACTTCAATACTATCAATCTGCATCCCTGTAGAAATAGCTTGAGAAAAACTAGAAGCCGCTTGAAAAGCATTAGTGACAGAAAAATTCAGCGCTCGATCTTTAGCAAATTGTCCTAAATATTGACTAAATTTTGCCCATTGAAAACAACTGCGTTCTCAGTCGGCTGCACCATCAAGGATAGCAATTTTAACGCGAGGGTCGCCTTTTGTGCGTGTCCAAATTTGGGAAATTCCGGGGATGTCGGTAAGGTTAGGCATGATTTTGATTGTGTTGTTGTAATTGATGTTATAATTATGGGTGAAAAGTCTAATTTTTTATACAGTTAATGCCAGCTAAAGATATTTTTCATGATGCTGTTAGGATAGGGTTAGAAAAAGAAGGTTGGGTGATTACAGATGATCCTTTAAGGATAGAAGTCGGTGATGTAGAAATGTATATTGATCTCGGTGCGGAGCAAGTTTTAGCTGCTGAAAGAGAAGGAGAAAAAATAGCGGTGAAAATTAAGAGTTTTATTGGTACATCTAATATTTCTCAATTTCATCAAGCCATTGGACAATTTTTTAATTATCATTTGGCATTAGAAGAACAACAACCAGAACGAGTTTTATATTTAGCTGTTCCTTCAGGAATTTATTACTCTTTCTTTCAATTGCAGTTTATTAAAACAGTTGTTGAGCGTTCCCAACTTAAAATCATGATTTATGATCCAGTTCAGGAGGTAATTGTAGCATGGAAAAACTAGAACAATATCGCAATTATGTCAAACAAGTGATCACAGAATATGCTCAATTAGGTTCAGCTAAGGATGAAATTGAACAACAATTGATTTTTGATACTTTTGGTGATCATTATCAATTGATGTATGTAGGTTGGAAAAATAGAAAACGGCAGCATGGTTGTGTTTTGCATTTGGATATTAAAGATCAGAAAATTTGGATACAACATGATGGAACTGAAATTGGCATAGCAGATGAGTTAGTTAAATTAGGAGTGCCAAAATCAGATATTGTTTTGGCATTTCATGAACCTTTAGTGAGACAATATACAGGTTTTGCTGTTGGTTGATTTTCATATAGATTTTACCTGAATTTTAGATCATTTTTGGAAATATTTACATTATGTCACATTATATTATACAGTGATTTTACCCTCAGAAAAGTCAAGCAAACCTTTGGCATAAACACCATTGAAGATCAAAAGTTTCTGCCAGAAATCAAGCCAATTGCTACTGGTGCAACCCTGACTGATTTTGGGGTTTAGCAATGCTCCTATTAGGCTAAAAATGTCTTATCTGTTGGCTGACACACCCGCCCAGAAATCAATTTCCGGGTTAATAGCGAAAGTAAACTAAAGTTTACTGAAAATTTTCTGGGTTATTTAGTCATCTTGAGATGACTTTTGCTATGAGACTGGGAATTCATTCCCAGTCGGGCTATGAGTTTTACGTTAAGTTGACACCAAAAATCCTGGATATCCTGATTCTGACTAACTAGATAATTTACTAATAAAATTCTCATGTTCTGGACTTGCTAAACCCTGCTGGACAACGGTTAAAACCTTACCTAAATCTCCTCCTAATAATGCTGTTTTATCTAACCATAAACCGGGGAATATTTGGGAACAAATTATATTATCTGCATTGGGTTGAAGTTGAATATACTCTCCTTGTTGTAGCCTAAACCAATCAAATTGATAGTCATAAACTCGCCAGATTAAATATTCTTGGACTTGATTACGACGATAAACTTTGAGTTTTTCATGTAAATCATAGGAAGCACTAGAAGCGGCAATTTCTACTATTAATTCCGGCGCACCTTCTACATAATCATCTTTATTTATTCTTGATTGTCCTCCTGTTTCAATTCTTAATAAAGCATCCGGTTGTGGTTCGTTATCTGTATCAAGAAGAACGGTAGTATTATCCAGTGCTTCCACTCCTGGGGTAGCTGCTTCATAAGTTCCTAACCAAGTCATAATGCGAGCATGGGGTTTACCATGTTGTTTTGCTCTAACAGGTGATGCCACGTAAACTACTCCTTCAATTAATTCGGCTTTTTTCAAATTCGGCATGGCATGATAACGCCGTTCAAATTCATGACGGGTTAATTTGTCGCCGTTTTCTAGGGGAGGAATTGTCAAGATGGGAGAAATTGCAGTAGTATATATCATAAATTTGCTCGAATTTTGCAGAAAATGAAATTGTCACCAATCAGGATATCCAGGATTTCAGGATTTACAGGATGTTATATGAGGAATTTTGGTTTGGATGGTAACTTTTGCTAACTAACTCAAGTTATTATTTATCTAATTTCTTTGTCAGAATCAGAATTTACAGGATTTAAGAATTTACATTGGTAATTGCAATACCTTGTCCAAATTAGAAAAAGCCTTGATTTGTACCCAACCTACATCTACTAATAATTGCAATTAATTTGGTGGATGCCAACCTGCTTTAACCCAATTTTTCCGCACAGTAACAGCTAAACTATTATTCAATCTCAACGCCCCGATTGTAGCACGACCACAGGCTGTCAGACCAATAATTTCTGTCCCCTCTGGACTCCAAGTAAAATGTTTTTGCCATTGTTGTTGACGAGGATTAAATAGAGAAACTATTTCACCAGATTTAGGATCTAAATTCTCAGTTTGTGTCCATTTGTATTGATTACATAATTCACACGCTAAACAGAGATTATCTTCTGTATCATCTCCTCCTTTAGCTACAGGTTGGATATGATCAATTTGCAATCTACCCATAATATAATCTTGATGACTAAGGCAATACTCACAGCGATTTTCTGCCCGTTCTCTTACTTTTTGGCGTATAGTTTCAGATAGAGAACTCATGGCGATAAAGGAGTTTTTATTCCCCGTTTGACAGCTTCGGCTAAACCTTCAGATTTTCTTAATTGTCCCATTTGATAAAGGGACATTAAAATTAATAATTCATAACGTTCTCCTGCTGTTAAATCGGTATTTTTTCCTTTAGCTTGTAGTTCTCCCAAGCGTTGATTTTGGACTACATCCATTTTTAAATTAGCTAATTCTAGAACTTCCTGATCAGAAACATCAGCAATTTGGGAATGAATGCTCATTTCTAAGAGATTATCTAAGGTAGGTAATACTATTTCTAGGGTGTCAAGCAAAACGTCTGATATCTCTCGCGCTGTTGCTTCTCCAAGACGTTCGACAGAAGCAGCTAAACTTTCGGGTAAGTTAATAGTTATGGGAATTGTCATAGAAAATAAAATGCTTTATTACAATTAAAGTTTAGATGATGAAATTGTCACCAATCAGGATATCCAGGATTTCAGGATTTTCAGGATGTTATATGAGAAATTAATGCAATTATCACCAAATTTTGTCCACTGGTTTGGAAGATTATGGTTTTTGGTCGCAGGAAATGGCTAGACAAAAAGCCCAACACACTGAACCTGATAAACCTTTCCGTCGTGGTCGCATTTGGTGTTAGTTGGTGGTGTTAGTTGGTGCGGTTTTCATATTTCTGACTTCTTTGAGAAGTTGGGGATATTCATTAATACACAGGAAACACTTTACTTAAATCAAGCTGTAAATCAGTAAACCAAGGTAAAGATATAACCTGAGTAGGTAAAACAATTCGCTTATTTGTATACCCAAATATCCCCTGTTTATTTTGATATGGTTCACTGTAACATTCCAAGCAATTATCTAATAAATTAAATATCCAATAATCAGGTATTCCCGCTTTCGCATAAAGAGGTATTTTCACTTTTTGGTCATAGTCTATGGAAGAATCTGCAACTTCTATGACTAACAATATATCTGTCCCTTGTGGGTGAGATGAAAAATAATCATCATCACGGTTTTTGACAATGGCAAAATCTGGTTCTGGTTCGCTTTTGGGTGGTATACTAATAGGGGCTTGAGATTGCAGAATTGCTCTATCTTCTATAAGTTTTGGAAGTTCCTTTAATAGCTTTCTTAAACAAGTTTCATGTGCCATACCTTTTGATACCATTTCTACCAATTCTCCGTTAATTAATTGAATGTGATCATCTTCTTTTAAAAAGCCAATTTCGATGAGTTCGTGATATTCTTCTAGGGTGAAGCTTTTAACCTGAATTGTAGTCATATATCTTGCTCCTTGAGGATTTGCTATTATATATTCTAAAAATCCCAACACACTGAACCTGATAAACCCTTCCGTCGTGGTCGGATTTGGTGTTAGTTGGTGCTGTTTTCATATCCCCGACTTCTTTGAGAAGTTGGGGATATAATTCTAATTTTTAGAGATTATTGAGATCAATACCTTTAGCTGCTAATTTTGCTAATAAGTCTTGATAATTTTTTTGTTCTTGGTCGGCACGTCGTTTTTCCTGTTCAGCACGTTGCTGTTCCTGCTCGGCGCGTTGATATTCCTTCTCTGCACGTTGATTTAATTCTACAGATGTGAGAAACTTACCGCCATGGGGATAATAAATTTCTAAGTTATCTGCTGTGAGTTTAAAACGTATGTCTAAACGCGGGCTGACCCAATTATTAATATCCTCAATTGCTTCTAAACATTCTTGTTCAAGAATAAATCCTGTTAATT
Organism: Anabaena sp. CRKS33; assembly: GCA_001672075.1. Classification (GTDB taxonomy): domain Bacteria; phylum Cyanobacteriota; class Cyanobacteriia; order Cyanobacteriales; family Nostocaceae; genus Dolichospermum. Next base: position 11,986 of record LJOT01000035.1, on the reverse strand, counting down.
CAATTGTATCTGGATTATATATATAATACTCTTCTACTCCATAACGTTGATAAAAGAGGATTTTTTTGGCCATTTCTTTGGTAGTATTTCCTGGAGAAAGGATTTCAAATACCACTTGGGGAGGAATATTATTTTCTTGCCATTGTTTATAAGAACCTCTATCACCTTTGGGTCTTCCAAACACCACCATGACATCAGGTGCTTGTCGGGTTTTTACACTTCCTTCAACAGGATACCAAAGTAAATCACCAGCTATAAATACATTATCGTTTGGGGCGAATAATATTTCTAAATTTTCCTTAATTTTAACAATCCATTCATATTGTTTGGTATTATCGGACATAGGGTTGCCATCACTATCAGGGTAGATGATTTCTGGTTTGATTTCCGGTGGTATAAGTTGCTGTACCATATCTAAATCTCCATTTTACCAAAGGTAAATAAAGTTTTGAAAGTAGAGACGTTCCATGGAACGTCTCTACAATGAATATCTCTACGATGAATATATTAGTAATTATAAATTATAGTGATTTGTGATTACTAGGTCGCGCTTCGCTATCGCATTTGGCAGATCCCAGACTTCTTGAAAAAATCCGGGATTTTATGCTTAAATCCTAAAGAGTGCCAAAGCCTTTTTTCTTTTTCTCCTTCTTTTTCTTCGCCGGTGCAGCGCCACCGGGATAACCGCGCCAGCCCGGCGCTGGGCGATTTCCTGCGGCTAAGGGATTTCCACCGCCAAACATTCCTGGCATACCGGGAATGCCCCCTTGTCCCATTTGCTGCATGAGCGATCGCATTTTTTGAAAGTCCGCCACTAGTTTGCTTACATCCGCTTCTCTGTATCCAGAACCAGCCGCTATTCTCTTTCTCCGACTGGGAGAACTAGATAATAAATCTGGATCACGTCTCTCTTTTCCAGTCATGGAATTGATCATCGCTTCACAGCGTTTTAACTGGGTCTCTCCCTGCTTTAACTGGTCATCGGAAAGCTTGTTCATACCCGGAATCATCTTCATGATTCCACCTAATGACCCCATGTTTTTCAACAACCGCATTTGCTTGAGAAAGTCAGTAAAATCAAATTTCGCTGACAGGATTTTCTCCTGCATTTTCTCCGCGTCGGCCAAATCTATCTCTTCTTGGGCTTTTTCTACTAGGGTGAGAACATCCCCCATGCCCAAAATCCGCGAAGCCATGCGTTCGGGGTAAAATGGTTGCAAGGCCTCGACTTTTTCCCCCACACCCACAAATTTAATCGGCGCACCGGAAATTTGCCGCACAGATAACGCAGCACCACCTCGGCTATCCCCATCCATTTTTGTCAGGATTGCCCCTGTAATGCCAATTACATCATGGAAGGTGCGCGTTAGATTTGCCGCCTCTTGCCCGGTCATTGCGTCCACAACCAGTAAGGTTTCGTCCGGTTCAACTACCTGTTTAATGCGGGCTAATTCCGCCATCATCCCTTCGTCAATTTGCAACCGTCCGGCAGTATCAATAATTACTGTATTTATGCCTTCTGTTCTGGCGCGTTCCACACCCTGACGGGCAATTTCTACCGGGTCTGCCTCAATTCCCAGTTCAAAAACTGGTACGTCAATTTGCTTACCCAGAGTGATTAATTGATCAATTGCTGCGGGACGGTATATATCCGTAGCCACTAATAAGCAACTACGCTCTTGTTTGCGTAAATGTAAGGCTAATTTGGCTGTGGCTGTGGTTTTCCCTGTCCCTTGTAAACCAGCCATTAACACAACGGTGGTTTTCCCTGTAACTTCCGCTAGGGGAACATTTTCCTCTCCCATGACTCGCACCAGTTCATCATAGACAATTTTGATGAATTGTTGGTCAGGACGCACACCGCTGATAACTTCAGCCCCTTGTGCCTTGGTTTCAACTTCGCTAATAAAATCTTTAACGACTTGAAGATTAACATCTGCTTCCAACAAAGCCCGACGCACTTCCCGTAAAGCGTCTTGAATGTTGGATTTTGATATTTTATCCTGTCCTCGCAGTTTTTTCCAGGCGGATTCTAAACGGTCAGATAGTGCATCAAACATAATTCAGTTATAACGTAGTTAGTCTGTTGAGAATATTTACTCAGTTTTTAAGGATCTTCTTTACTAGCTTATCTGAGTCTAGCAACTGATGAATCTGGTAAACCGTAATTTTGAAGGTGTTTTAGTTGGTAATAGGTATTTTCTTACGTAGTAGGAAAGGAAAAACGAACCACAGAGGACACAGAGGACACGGAGAAAGGAGATTTAACAGGGATTTTTGGGTAAGTTTGACAAATAGGACTTACCCACAAGTTACGAAAGAATGAACCACTAAGGCACGAAGGACAGGAAGATAAAGAGAGTTTTAAAGGTATTTTGCCTAAGTTCTGGTTTATATAAAGGTGGTAAATCCCAAATTCTAGATCCCTGACTTCTTACCTAAAATCTATAATTGTAATTTTTTACTAAGATTAATAAAATTTTATTTTTATCAATTCAATTTTCAAAAATATATGCTATTCTGAACATTTAATAATCTAAAAAACCACAACTATGAATAAGTTTAATAACTACATCCAAAACCTACAAAGGAATATTAAACATGGTGGAGAACGCAGTCACTACTCTAGTTTACAAAGTTTAATAGAAGGTTTAGAAATTGGCATTAATACTATAGTAGAAGAAAAAGGTAATCAAGCAGGAATACCCGATTTAACTATCAGAAAAGATGATAGAGTTGTGGGATATATAGAAGCTAAAGATATTAATATCAACATTACTAAATTAGACAAACAAAATGAACAGCAAGTTAAACGTTATTTGGAATCAAATATAGGTTATAACTTCATCTTAACTAATTACCTACAATTCCGTTGGTATGTAGATGGAGAATGTGAAAAAACTGCTGAATTAGCTACTTTAGAACAAGGAGAAATTACTTTAGTTGATGATTTAAAACCTATCACAGAATTATTACAATCATTTCTGAATCAAAAAGCTAAAGATATTAATAATTACTATGATTTAGCTAAGGAAATGGCTGCTTATACTAAAACTATTAGAAATGCTATTGAATCATCTTTAGTAATAGAAGATCCTACAGAAGAATTAAATAGCCTCAAAGAAACATTTAAAAAATTACTATTGTTAGATATAGATAATGATAAATTTGCAGATATGTACGCCCAAACTATTGCTTATGGGTTATTTACTGCAAAAATTGGTCATACACAAAACCCTGAAGAATTTGCATTTAATCGCACTACAGCCAGTATTTATATTAGTGATAGAATCCCTTTTTTAAAAGGTTTATTTGATTTAGTTTTAGGAACTGGTAGCGTTAGTAAAATTCACAAATCAATTGAAAATTTAATTGATTTATTTAACAGAATAGATATGACCAATATTTTAGAAAATTTTGGTCGAGAAACGCGCACAGAAGATCCAGTAATTCACTTTTATGAAACATTTTTAGCTGCTTATCAAGCATCATTAAGAAAAAGTCGCGGAGTTTATTATACTCCTGAACCTGTGGTTAAATTTATTGTGCGTGCTGTGAATGATATTTTAGTAGATAGAACAATTTTTGATTTAGAATATGGTTTAGGAAATAGAAGAGTAACAATTCTTGACCCCGCAACAGGAACAGGAACATTTTTATATGCAGTTATTCAACAAATTCGTGATAATTTTGCTAAATATGATGTTCGTGGTTTGCATAATTTATTAAGAGATACAGAACTTTTAAATCGTCTTTTTGGTTTTGAGTTATTAATGACTCCTTATACCATAGCACATTTAAAAATAGGTGTATTATTGGGATATTTACAATATAAATTTGCACCAAATGAAAGATTAAAAATATATTTAACTAATGCGTTGGAAGCAGGAATAAAACAAGGTGATTTAATCTCTGGTATTACCCAAATTATCGCGGAAGAATCAAGTCAAGCAGCAAAGGTAAAAACAGAAATTCCCATTACTGTAGTATTAGGAAATCCTCCCTATTCTGTCAGTTCTGAAAATGCTAGTAAACGCAAAAGAATCTTAAATCAAGATGAAAAATATTTAGCAGATGTGGAATATACTGGTTCAGTGTGGAATAGAATTTATAAAACTGGTAAAGTAGGTAAAACTATTACAGAATTAACCCATATTGGGGAACTTTTAGAGTTATATAAAGGTAGGGTAAGATTAGAAGGGGAGAAAAATATTCAACCTTTGGATGATGATTATATCAAATTTATTAGATTTGCTCAATATCAAATAGAAAATAATAGTCATAATGCGGGTATTATTGGTTTTATTACTAATCATTCCTATCTTAACGGTTTAATTCATCGGGGAATGAGGGAGGAATTATTAAGGTATTTTGATACTTTATATATTATGGATTTACATGGTAATTCTTTATTAAAGGAAACTACACCAGATGGTAATTTTGATCAAAATGTTTTTGATATTCAGCAAGGTGTGGCCATTTTAATTGCTGTCCGGGAAAAAAGTAAACCTGATTATGGTTCTACTGCTTATAAATCCAGAGATGGGATTAAGGAAATGGCTAAGGTATTATATTATGATGTTTGGGGAAGTCGTGAGGATAAATATAATTTTTTAGAATCTGCAAGTGTAGATAATGTTGATTGGATAGAGGTAAAACCTGCTGAACCTAATTACTTTTTCGCCCCGAAAAATCTTGATTATGAAGATGAATATAAAAGAGAGTTAAGTATTACTGATATCTTTCCAATTTATGCTGCTGGTTCACAAACGAGGAGGGATAATTTATGTGTTGATTATGATAGAGAAAACTTAATAAATAGGTTTAGCGATATTGCAATAAATACTAACTTAGAAGAATTAAAACAAAAGTATAATATCAAAGATACAGAATATTGGACTTTAGAAAAAGCTAAGTTAGATATCCAAGAAAATGAAATTGCATCAAATGTATTATTATATGCTTATCGGCCATTTGATAATCGCTGGGTTTATTATAATCCTAAGATTATTGAAAGAGGAGATAGTCGTAAGGAATTAATGGCACATTTATTAAAAGGTAATAATATTGCTTTACTTTCATGTCGTCAACAAGTTGAACCAGGTTTTTATCATATATTTTGTTCAGGAATTTTAACAGAACGTTGTATTGTATCATTGAAAAGTAGAGAATTAACTTATGTTTTTCCTCTCTACACTTATCCAAATACAGAAAATCAACAAACTAACCTTTTCCTGGAAAAAACTCCTAATTTATCTCCAAAATTATTAGCAGCTATCAAAATTAAACTTGGTAAAATACCCACTCCAGAAGAAATATTTTACTATGCTTATGCAATATTTCATAGTCCTACTTATCGCACTCGCTACGCTGAGTTTTTAAAAATAGATTTTCCGCGTCTTCCTTTAACCAGTAATCAAAACCTATTTACCGAATTAGCTATTAAAGGAGAAGAATTAGTTAATTTACATTTAATGAAATCGGATATATTCAATTATTTAATTACCACCTATCAAGGAATAGGAGATAATCAAGTTACTGAAGTTACTTATAATTCAGAATTGCAAAGGGTTTATATCAATAAACAGAGTTATTTTACCGATATTCCCCCCCATATCTGGGAATTTAAGATTGGTGGATATCAGGTATTAGATAAATGGCTAAAAGACCGAAAAAACGCCAAACGAGAATTATCTATAGAGGAAATTAACCACTATCAAAAAATTGTCATTGCTTTAACAGAAACTTTACAAATAATGGAGGAAATTGATATAATTATTCCTGGTTTTCCCATGGAGTGATGAGTTATATTTACTTCACTAATGTTGGGTTTCCTTGCGTCAACCCAACCTACAATTTATTTCACTAATGTTGGGTTTCGTTCCTCAACCCAACCTACAATTTACTTCACTAATGTTGGGTTTCGTTCCTCAACCCAACCTACAATTCACTACAATTCACTAATGTTGGGTTTCGTTCCTCAACCCAACCTACAATTCACTACAATTCACTAATGTTGGGTTTCGTTCCTCAACCCAACGTACAATTTACTAATGTTGGGTTTCGTTCCTCAACCCAACGTACAATTTACTAATGTTGGGTTTCCTAGCGTCAACCCAACGTACAATTCACTAATGTTGGGTTTCCTAGCGTCAACCCAACGTACAATTTACTACAATTTACTTCACTTCAGATCCCTGACTTCTTGAACAAGTCGCGGATCTGATGATGATGGACTAGGAATATAGGAAAATTTAAGAATGAGAATCTTGAGGTAAAATCATTTCTCGAATGGCTGTGGCTGTTGCAGGGGCGAGTAAAACACCATTGCGATAGTGTCCCGTAGCCAGAAGAACATTAGTAAATCCCGGTAACTTATCAATAACTGGCGCTGGTCGTCCTTCAGGACGGGGACGCAATCCCGACCAAGTACGGAGAACCTTAGCAGCCGCTAAATCTGGGGTAAAAGCGATCGCTTGTTGTCTGACAGCATCCAATAAAGCTTGATTTGGAGGTATTTGGTCTTGATCATTAGGAAATTCTACCGTTGCACCGACCCAATAATCACCATTACCCATGGGGACAATATGCACATCATTACCAGTAATCACCGGTTGAAAATCAGGATTTCCTAAAGTCCGTCCTAAACTTAGATATAAAGCTTGTCCCAGCACCGGACGGATATTTACCATCTGATCTAATTTTGCAGTTAAAGCCTTTGAACCCAAACCCGCAGACATGATAAACCAATCAGCGGTGACTTTACCTTGTGTAGTTTCAATAAAATTACATTTGTGTGCTTCTCCCAATCCTTTTTTGATGTGTAAGGGTGTTGGGGGGGCTGGTGGAGGAGTTTCTGTACCCGTAACAGACACACCAAATTTAAAATTTACACCATTGCGTTGGGCGGCATCTACTAAAGCTAAAGTTAAAGCTGTAGCATTTAATTGTAGATCTTGGGGAGAATAGACAGCGCCAATACTTTGGGGATAATTAACCTGGGGGCAATATTTTCCGAGTTGTTCTTGATCCCAAACCTGTAATTGCCAACCTTGAGATTGACGAATTTCCCGCAGTTGTTCCCATTCTGAAAGTACCTCAACGCCACTTTCTAAGGGACGCTCTAAATTTTCCGATAACAGCATAACGATTCCTTGCCGGTTACAGGGGATTTTCCGCCCTGTAATTGCTTCTAATTCAGGAATCAAAGTTCCATAGCGTTGGATACTACTTTCTCGCATTCGCCAAGCAATACCCTTAGTTTTACTGCTAATTACACCCATTAATACACCGAGGGCGGCGCTAGTAGAACCTTGTGCCGGTTGTTTTTGCTCAAAAACAGTGATATTTAAACCTTTAACTTGGCTCAGTTCATAGGCGATCGCCGCCCCAACCACGCCACAACCGATAATTACTACATTCATGGTTTTCGCACTTGAGTCAGGGGTGAAGAATGAAAAGTCTTCCTCTCCACCCTATCACTCCATCACCCTAGCATTTTGTGATTCAAGACTCGAAAGCAGGCAGGAAGCAGGGAGTAGAGAAATATATTATTCCCTGTTTCCTCTGGCCTGTGGCCTGTGGCCTGTGGCCTTTTCCTTTAGCTACTTTTTTCGGGAACTAGTTCTAAGAACTTGTCAATATCCACAAAAGCTTGTTTGTAGTTACTCAAAGCCTGACTGGTATTGCCAACGGTAGCAGATTGATCTATTTTTACTAAGTCCTTCAACAAATCTTTAATGATTTGCCTGGCCTTTCCCTGGTCTTGCCGTGCCAAATTGGGGACAATATAAGTCATATTTAACTTAGCTTCCGTCATCGGTCCATGGATAAAATTGCCGACTTTTATCCATTCACCCTCAGAAATCAAGCTTTTCAGTTCCCCTTGGCGATCAATTACTGCCTTAATTCCCGGAGCATACTCCTGAATTTTAGCAACTTCCGCTGCTGTATAAGATGGTGGTAAAGTAGCAACACTAGGACCACCACAACCAATCAGGAATGTTGCTAATAATACGAAAATCAGTGAGAAAATAGAACGTTGACGCACCATAAATGTAAATTAATTTTTTCTTTGGTTGCCGATGAACAGTGTTATTTTAGATCGCTATGTAATCAACCGTTACAATTAACTTAGGTTTTTCTGTCTTGATCTTCATCTTCCCTCCAGGCTAACCAAATATAGGAGATTATTGAGTGAACGCAGCCGAACAAGCCACAAACCTCGAATTTGCCAGCAAAATTGCTACGGTGGTCAATTTGTTTAAATACGAATTTCCTGATGTCAAATCCGATCTCAAACCTTGGCATAATGACCTGGAAACCAGAGAATTAGTAGATCCAGATTCCATTGACATCGGTTTTCACTTCCCCGGTGTCAGCAAATCTTGGCGCTGTCGCAGTATTTTAATTCAAATCCGATTTTATCAAGATCCTATCACTCATCACCGTCGTGCCATTGGTGTGGAAGCGGCTGGATTTGATCATCGTGGTGAAGTTTGGCGACTTTCTACGGTGGAAACCTGGAGTTTTATCGGTGATTCTGTACCTTTGGCTGTTGTTGGGGAAAAACTCAAACAGGTTTGTCGGCAAATTTTAGAGGTGTTTAATCGGCCGAGTCAGTAAAAATAACAGTAAAAAATAATTAGTTTTTCTGCTGATCTACTTTATCCCCACAGCGGCGAATCCAGCCAGATTTAATCATAGCTGTGACAGGAATTTATTTCAGCCAGGGTACTTGTTTTGCCAAACGCTTTTTTTCTTCCTTTTGTGCTAAAAATTCCCGGTAATGTCGTTCGTGATTGTTCCAAAAACTGGCTGGGATATTGAATACCCGTTCTAGTTGTAAAGCTGTTTCTGGGGTAATTGCTGCTTTACCCTTAATAATTTCATTAATTGTTTTTTTCGGTCTTCCTGTCCGTTCCGCTAGTTCTGCTTGGGTCATACCCCTATCTTCCAGCACTTCCAACAGGGTATCTCCCGGAGGAGAAACGTAATCTGGATTGTACCGATTTTGGATCTTACTTTCCATATAGAACTTATGTACTAAACCAAAGTCTGACTCAAAATTACTCATGATCAGTTTTGCAACTACCATCTAGACAGTATACTGATTGATAGGTTTGAGAACGCTTCCCAAACAATGTATAACGATGATCTCGAATTTGTTCATAAAACCTATCCCCTGCCCATTTCATCCCCGGTAACGCCCGATACGCATCCACAAATATACTACCCAAAGGCAATAGTCGCCCAATTTCCTCAGCAGCATTACTACCTTGCCAACGTTTCTCCGTGGCATTACTATCAATTAAAATCATCCCCTGTTCACAATCTATGGAAGTAATTCCCCATTGGCATAATGTCTCTTCATCTTGCATAGAAACGTAGCGAAACAGTTTCCCTTGGTCTAAAGTTTCCAACAATTGCACTAAAGTTACACAAAGATTACAGTTGCCATCATAGATCACGTAGTAATTCATAAAATTATTAGCCATAGTGTATTTTTGGTAAGTATCTTACTTTTTAGTGTGTATTGGCGAATATATAGCGTTTCCCAGTTTAATGAAGTACAAAATTATCTGCGTTTATCTGCGTTTATCTGCGTTTAATTATTACTGCTTGTACCTCACTTGAATGGGAATGGCTATATCTGTGTTTACTTTACTATATAAACAGGTGAAAAATATGATCTAGTAGAAACAACTAACTATTATAACTATTATAACTATTAATAGCAGTGTTTACTCAGATTCAAAGGTTATGCGCTCAGACTGATATGCAGGTGGCTCAACATGAATTAAAATCCTCACTGGACTGAAACGTTCTTCTAGTTGTCTTTCTACTTCTTCAGTGATAATATGAGCAGTCTCTACATCGCGTGCATCTACAATTAAGTGCATTTCTATAAATACCTGACGACCAATTACACCACGGGAGGCGATATCATGACAGTTAAGGACACCTGGTACGGAAACTGCAATTGTATGAATTATTTCTGGAGCGATCGCCATTTGGTCTACCAGCCAAGGTAAATTTTCTTTTAACACTGACCAACCACTCCAAAATACCAGTAAAGCCACTGGGAACGCCAGTAGCACATCTAACAACTGATAACCCAACCAAACCCCAATTAAACCACCAATAACGGAGATTGTCACCCACACATCACTCATAGTATGGGTAGCATCAGCGACTAAAATGGAACTACCTACCCTTCTCCCGACATTACGTTCATAAAAGGCCACGAAAATATTTACTCCTAACACAATCAGTAATAACCACAGTTCTAAAGGTGATACTCTCACCGGTTCACCACCTTTGATAATTCTTTCTACTGCACCTTGGATAATTTCAAAACAGGCTATACCTAAAAATGCAGCGATACCTAAAGCCCCCACTGCTTCAAATTTATTATGTCCGTAAGGATGCTCTCGGTCTGGTAATGGTGAAGAAAACTTAATGGCAACTAATCCTAAGACATTATTAGCACTATCTGTCACACTATGTAAAGCATCCGCCAGTAAGCTTAAAGAACCTGTCCAATAACCTACAACGACTTTTAAACCCATGACGAATACATTCAGCAGGAGAGTGATAATTAAAACTTTTCTTACTTCAGTGCGGTTATCGTAAGTCATATATTTATAATTGTGATTTGTGGAAAAAAAGAATGGAGAATTTATTCTCTTGCTGTACAACAATAGGTATTTATTTCTAGGAATAAATATACAGGAAATAGATCAAAAATTGCTAATTAATTAGGTGGGCGTTAAAAATTGTCGTTGGGGCAAGGGAACAGGGAACAGGGAACAGGGAACAGGAAACAGGGAAGAGAGTTTTGAGTGATTTTACTTTTATTCACATACCTTTAAATTTTTCTGTTCATCTACTTAGGAATTAATATCTTTATTGCAGAAAAAGATTCTCAACTTCTTTGAGAGGTTGGGTATCTGGGAGCATATTCTGGTAATATGGATAATTACAAATTATTTTTAATAAGTAGCTTATGTCTTCTGTACCTCTAACACTAAATCTAGTAGAAGGTTCTGTTTCCTTCAGTTTTTCACCCCAAGCAGCACAAGAATTAAAAACAGAAATCAATGAATTAATGAAAAGCCTCAAAGCTGTTGCTGCTAAAACCACCCCAGGTACAGGTAAAGTTAGTCCTCAACCCTCCCTGGAGTATCGTTATACTGGGGATGTATTTGTAGAGATATTTTGTAATCCTAATATCTGGCCTACTCCCTTTGCGGCTAAAGTTTTGTTAACAATTCGCAATTTAGGTATTCGGTTGACAACAGAAGCGGAACTTACCCGCGTTATTGAGGATCTTAATCAGTATTTAGAGCAGTTTTAAATCAGGTAAGTAGGTGAACGGAAAAAACCGACACAAGTAACGAAAAGTAAAGTTGCCCAAAACCTCTTCCCTGTTCCCAGTTAAGAGTTCCCTTGTCATAACGACAATTTTTAACGCCAACCTACTTAGTAGGAAAGAAGGGGAATTTTTGCCAATAAACATCTGGTGAAAATTAAATGTGCGTATATCTCGTTCCCATACAGAGTATGGGGGTGAGATAACCAGATAAATCAGCACCCTTGACTAAACTTGTCACCAAATTCCAGTGGTGGTATTGTTACTAAGCTATTTTTTGTTTGGACTTGCTTTATTAAATATTCTATGTGTATACTATGTAATAGGATTTTAAACTAGACAAAACCCAAAGTAACCAAGTATGGATTTGGCAATATGAGCAACTCAGTATACAAAGTATTTGAAGAAATTGAGTTTAAAGCCAAGCTACTGGCTCAATATTGGGATAACTTTCATACAGAAATATCCCAGCACTTACCGGAGAGTTATCAACCGGAAATACAAGAACTTACCGATAAATTAGAAACAGCATTAACTCAGCTAGTCTACGAACTACAAAATCCTACTCTCACCCTGGCCACAACGGGAACTACCAGCAGCGGTAAAAGCACT
>LJOT01000560.1 GCA_001672075.1 Anabaena sp. CRKS33 | reverse complement strand
TGGTAGTTTCAGTATTGATGCGGGTGCGACATTAAGAATCACTGCTGACTACAACTTCAATACAGGCACTAACATTACTGGAGTTGGCAATTTTGTTGTTGGTGAATATGCTACAGTCAAAATTATTCCCGCTTTTAACTACTCAGGAGCAGTTTCGGTGAATTATGGGGGAAATCTGGATATTGGCGCTGCTTCTACTTGGTCTGCTCCTGTCAATTTAATTGGAGGTCTCACCGGAACCGGTGCTTTAACGATTTCCAACCAACTCAACTGGAGTGGTGGCGGATTAAGCGGTACAGGGAAAAAGACCGTCAGTGGTACATTAAACTGTGGTACATTAGACTGGGGTAGCAATCTCATAATCGATGGAACTACCCTAGAAACGTCAGGAGCAACAGTTTTGACAGGAGGTACTACGTTCTATGCCTACAACGGAGCAATTTGGAATAATACCAGCACTGGAACTATTGACTTACAAAAAGATAGCATTTTTTCTCAACAATCTGGAAATCAATCCATTTTTAATAATGCTGGAACTTTCACCAAATCCAATGGTACAACATTTGCAGACTTTGCCGGCTTCGTTTTTAACAACACAGGTACAGTCCAAGTTAAGGCAGGGACATTAAGTCTGGGTGGTGGAGGAACTAATACTGGTAGTTTCAGTATTGATGCGGGAGGGACATTAAGAATCATTGCTGACTACAACTTCAATACAGGCAATAGTGTCACGGGTGCGGGTAACTTCAACATAGAAAGTGGAACAACTACAGTTAATGTTGATTCTACTTGGTCTGCTCCTGTCAATTTAACAGGAGGAAACCTCACAGGAACAGGTGCTTTAACGATTTCCAACAAACTCAACTGGAGTGGTGGCACATTAAGCGGTACAGGGAAAAAGACCGTCACTGGCATTTTAAACTTGAGTGGTGAGGGATACTTAGGTGGAACGACCCTAGAAACATCAGGGGCAACAATTTGGACAGGAAGTAGTCTATATGCCGGCGACGGAGCAATTTGGAACAATACCAGCACTGGAACCATTGACTTACAAAACGATGCCGATTTTCAATGGTTTTGGTGGAATCAGACTCAAGCTACTTTCAATAATGCCGGGACTTTCACCAAATCCAACGGTACAACTACAGACGAATCCTACATTAATGGTTTCTTCAACAACACAGGTACAGTCCAAGTTAAAGCAGGGACATTAAGACTGGCTGGAGGAGGAACTAATACTGGTAGTTTCAGTATTGATGCGGGTGCGACATTAAGAATCACTGCTGACTACAACTTCAATACAGGCACTAACATTACTGGAG
>LJOT01000271.1 GCA_001672075.1 Anabaena sp. CRKS33 | reverse complement strand
TTGGTGCTGGTATGGGCATTTTAATGTTAGCAACTTTAACCTTTTTAGGTATTAAAAATATTCACGCTATCAATGCTTTTAAAAGCTGGTTAGGAACTTGTATTAATGGTGTGGCAATTATTCCCTTTATGTTCGCTAATTTGATTGCTTGGCATCAAGTTATGATCATGGCAGTCGGAGGTTCTTTAGGTGGTTATTTATGCGCTCATTTTGCTCGCCAATTAGAACCCGGTTTGGTGCGAAAATTTGTGATAGTGGTAGCTTTTGCTATGACTACCTACTTTTTTCTTCATAGTTAAGGGAACAGGGAACAGGGAACAGGGAACAGGGAAGAGGTGACAGGTGACAGGTTACAGGTTACAGGTGACAGGGAAGAGGGAAGAGGGAAGAGGGAAGAGGGAAGAGGTGACAGGTGACAGGGAAGAGGTGACAGGTGACAGGTTACAGGTGACAGGGAAGAGGTGACAGGGAAGAGGTGACAGGTTACAGGGAAGAGGGAAGAGGGAAGAGGGAAGAGGGAAGAGGGAAGAGGGAAGAGGGAAGAGGGAAGAGGTGACAGGTTACAGGTGACAGGGAAGAGGGAAGAGGTGACAGGTGACAGGTTACAGGTGACAGGGAACAAAGATTAAGTAAATATAAAACAAATATAAAACTACCAATTTTGTGATTTTGATTACAGTTTTTCCTATCTGGTAACGCTTGAATGGGAAAATAACTGGTTTTTTACCAAAAAAATAAACAAGACTATCTCAAGGATTAGACCATAGGGATCACCGCTAATCTAAAGCTAATCTAAAAAAGTTACATCTAAAGTAAATTTATATATCTGAAGCATGATGATAATAATTATCAGGTTTAAGATAGTAAAAGATATCAAGTTCAGGACAATCAAACATTTTTTTGTCAATTTTTGTAAATTTTTCTCAAATCAAAAACTATTAATTTCAGGGTTTTAAAAATGCAAGTATCACAAAAGATTCATTGCCCAAATTGCGGTAGTGCGGCTGAACGTCACTATATTGCTGATAGTCAAATTACGCGGACACAATGCCCTAGTTGCGACTACCTGATGATAACTTGCACTCGCACTGGTAAAGTCATTGAAGCTTATGCACCAGGTATTTATGCTAGGAAATAATTGACAATTTTCTCACAATTTTAATGACAGTTTTTGACAATTTTAATGATAAATTATAAGCTGTTGTGTATTTAATTTGTATAAGTCTGGCGGGCAAGATGCCCACCCCACAAGATTTAACCATTTTAAGATTATACAATTCAGGTGCATAACAGCTTATCATGTCCGCGGGCAAGATGCCCACCCCACAAGATTTAACCATTTTAAGATTATACAATTCAGGTGCATAACAGCTTATCATGTCCGCCCAATCACTGACGATATAGTTCATCATTGTATTGCCTTGTATTGCCTTTTCCCAATTACCAATTACCCATTACCAGCCTCAACAGATATGATAAGTGTTCAACAGGACATGATATTACCTTTTAGTTGTTCTCAATTGTCCACAAGCAGCGTCAGCTTCTAAACCGCGAGAATAACGGACACTAACGGCGGTATTCTGCTGTTGAAGAACATTAACAAAAGCTTCTATTCTGTCGCGGTTGGGTCTTTTATAATCTACTTCTTGAATGGGATTATAGGGAATCAAATTCACATGACTTTGAAAGCCTCGTAACCGTTTTGATAATTCCAAAGCGTGTTCGGGTAAATCATTGACTTCAGCTAGAAGAATATATTCAAAAGTTACTCTACGTCCGGTTATTTCCACATATTCTCGACATTCTGCGAGTAAGTCTTCTATGGGGTAGGGTTTGGCGCTGGGAATGAGTTGTTCCCGTAATGCTTGGTTAGGTGCGTGGAGACTGACAGCGAGGGTAATTTGTAATTGGTGTGCGGCTACTTGACGAATACGTGAGGGAATGCCTACAGTAGATAGTGTAAGCGATCGCGCACCAATGCCCACATCTTGATTAATAGATTTAATTGCTAAAATCACATTTTCCGTATTTAACAACGGTTCACCCATGCCCATAAATACCACATTACTAACCCGTTCTTGAAAATCTTCTTGAACAGTTAGGACTTGATCAACAATTTCCCCACGGGTGAGATTACGCTTGTAACCACCTTTACCAGTAGCGCAGAAATCACAACCCATGGGACAACCAACTTGAGTAGAAACACAGACGGTTAAGCGTTTATCGCTGGGAATACCCACAGTTTCCACAATTTCCCCGTCAGCCAATTTCAGGAGATATTTAACCGTATCATCAGGGGCAACAGAGCGGTAATGTAGAGAAGAACGGCCTATGGGAATATCTGCCACTTGGGAACGCCAATTTTTAGGAAATACAGAAATATCAGCCAGGGAACGCGCTCCCTGATTATATATCCAATCATGCAATTGCTTACCCCGATAACTGGGCTGTCCCTGTTGCTGTACCCAAGCGGTTAACTCCGTTACCGAAGCGCCCAGGAGAGGAGGAAGAAGTTCAGATTTTACGGAGTTAGGTGAATCTACTTGAGATACAAGGGGCGTAGCAGACATAATAAATTACAAATTGATGCTAATTCCCTATTGTACTATATTGTTTTTATTTCGCGCAAAGGAGCAAAGACGCAAAGCCAGAAATAGACTAAGTAAGTGAACGGAAAAAAACCGACATAAGTAACGAAAAGTAAAGTTGCCCAAAACCTGTTCCCTGTTCCTGTGTTCCTGTGTTCCTGTGTTCCTGTGTTCCTGTGTTCCTGTGTTCCTGTGTTCCCTGTTCCCTGTTCCCTGTTCCCTGTTCCCTTGTCATAACGACAATTTTTAACGCCAACCTACTTAAGGGACATCTAAGGTAATAATAGTAACTTCTGGCGGACAAAATAACCGTCCTGGGAAATAAGTTCCTAAACCCCGATTTACATATAATTGATTATTTCCTATTTGATGTAAACCTTCTGACCATTGCCAATGGTGTAATATAGAATGGGTTTTCCGTAAAAATGGTAATTTGCGCCTAATTTTCTTGGGGATTTTTTTCAATATTTTTGTGTAGTAAATCATTGCTGGTCCTAGACCGGGAATGACAATTTGTCCACCGTGAGTATGACCAGATAATTGTAAATCTACTCGCCATTTTTGCAGTATTTCTGCTGTATCTGGGTTATGGGATAGGACAATACAAGGTGTAGTAGAATCGAGTTGGTTCATAATTGGTTCTGGGTTAAATTCTCGTGAATAAATATCTGCTAATCCGACTAGGGGTAATTTGTCTCCCAAGGGGTAAGCAATTTGATTCCACAGCACTTTAATCCCGACGTTGTTTAAAGCATCTGTAATTTCTGGTTGGGAACTGGGAAAAACTATATCATGATTTCCCAGAATAGCATAGACACCATAACGACTTTGAAGATTTTGCAGTTTTGGTGCTAATTGATGAATTGGTTTTGCTTTTGTGTTTACATAGTCACCAGTTAAAATTACTAGGTCTGGTTTGACTGCATTACTAATTGCGATCGCTTCTATTAACATTTTCTCTGATAATAGACCATCAGCATAATGAAAATCTGACATCTGTACCAGTTTTAATCCTACTAAAGATGGATGTAAATTTTTGATTTTTACGACTAATTTTTCTGTGCTTAAAGCTCCAGATAATAACTTGTGCATAAATAAATAACTAATATCTATTAGATTTGATTGATCACTTAATATAAATACAATTCACTTGATTCTCAATCCTTATAGATTACCGATTTATTTAAAAATTATTTAAGAAGTTGGGGATCTATTTTGGCTACCATTTCCGCACGGGTAGAAACTTCTAATTTACGGAACATTCTTTTTAAAGCCTGTTTAACAGAATTTTGAGTAATCCATAATTTAACTGCAATTTCGCCATTAGTACAACCTTGGGCTACCAGTTTGGCAATTTCTAATTCTCGCGCTGTTAAGGGACAATTATCCACAGATAAAAAGGTTTTTGATTTTACCCGCAATGTGGCAATTTTAGCCGACAAATGTAGACAAACTGCACTTAAATCGGCTAAATCATCACTATCAAAAGGCAGATTTCCGGGGTCACGGGCAAAATTTAACGTCCCCACTAATTGACCATCACAAACTATGGGTCCAGTCATTACGTGTTCGTGACGAGTACAGTAATTTTTCCAATCTTCAGGAGATAAAATTAACTGTTCATGGGTGGGAGCGTGACGTTCCATAACATAACGCCCAATGGGATTAGCTTCTAAGCAAACAGCGGGAATTTCGGGAATTTTGATTTTAGTATTTAATTGGTAATCTAGGAGATTAATGCCCCAATGTTGAACCGCAAAATGTTCGCCAATGGTATCCATTAAAGCTAGTTTTAATTCTTGCTCATTTTGGACATTAGCGATCGCCTGGAAAATGGCGTGGAGTGTTTTAGCCATAAGTGTACCCATTTGGGGACTATGCGAACCTTGATAATTACTTCTATGCTAATACCAGCAAGAATAAAATGCTATTTTCATTTCCTATAGAGGATTTTTCCCCATGACAGTCACTCAAATCTCTGCTCAAGAACTTTTTCAGGCTGCTTACGAAAACCGTTATACCTGGGATGAAAATTTCCCTGGTTATACCGCAGATATTACTTATAAGTATGATGGCCAAGTGATCACAGGTCAAGTCCGCATTGATGCTAGTCTCAAAGCTGAAGTTCTCAATGTGGAGGACGAAGCGGCTAAAAAAGCCATTCATGGTCAAGCTTGGGAAATCGCTGTTCACCGTGTGCGTCGCCCTTTTACACAAACTCACGGCGCAAATACTTTTAGATATGGTAGCACAGACGCAACTGGCGCAGTAGAAATTTTTGTTGGTGGTAAGTCAGAAGGAGACAAGTACAAAGTGCGTAACAATGAAGTTTGCCACGTTCACCGTTTAATTCACGGTACTTTTGTGACTATTGACACCTTTACCAGTCATGATACAGGGGCAGGA
>LJOT01001052.1 GCA_001672075.1 Anabaena sp. CRKS33 | reverse complement strand
ATGCTGCTGCTGCTGCTGCTGCTGCTGCTGCTGCTGCTGCTGCTGCTGCTAGTGTTGGTGATAATGAGCAGCCAAACTTGGTTGATCTGGCGGAAGAGGAGTTTGGTGATGACGCAACATCGCCCATGGCAAAGTTTAGGAATGTGCTTCAATCGAAGGGAATGTCAGATATTATTATAGCGTTGCGTGAAGCAATCTGTGTACTTCATTTACGAAACAACGAGCGTGGGGCCATCAGCAGTGATCGCAAGTACAACTCATTATCGGGGCGCTGGTTTGTCGAAGATAATAATGGAGGTCTCTCACTCCTTCTCCTTCT
>LJOT01001051.1 GCA_001672075.1 Anabaena sp. CRKS33 | reverse complement strand
AGCGTGATCACACTATCGCAGCCCACCGCATTGGTGAGCGTGGAAGTGTAGGTGCCAGTCGCGCTGAGTGACTGTCCGTTGAAGTCGTAGGTCGCAGGTGCACAGATCGTGGCGGTGAGGCTGCTCGTGCTCGGCTGGTTGACCGTCAACTGCAGCGTGACCACACTATCGCAGCCCACCGCATTGGTGAGCGTGGAAGTGTAGGTGCCAGTCGCGCTGAGCGACTGTCCGCCGAAGTCATAGGTCGCGGGTGCACAGATCGTGGCGGTGAGGCTGCTCGTGCTCGGCTGGTTGACCGTCAACTGCAGCGTGATCACGC
>LJOT01001050.1 GCA_001672075.1 Anabaena sp. CRKS33 | reverse complement strand
ATTAAATTCACCCGATTTAAAAAAAAGTTTGAAAAAACCCTTGACAATAACCGGCAGCATTGATATATTAAATAAGTGCCGGGGAGAGAAAACAAATCACGGCAACTGAACCGAGAAAAAATAATACTTTGAAAGAATAGATTAAACCAATCCTCGTCATTAAGATAATTATAGAGGATTTTGAAACTTGAGATAAGTTTCAGAGCGAAAACAAACTCAAACAAAATGGAGAGTTTGATCCTGGCTCAGGATGAACGCTGGCGGTATGCTTAACACATGCAAGTCGAACGGTCTTTTAGGAGACAGTGGCGGACGGGTGA
>LJOT01000559.1 GCA_001672075.1 Anabaena sp. CRKS33 | reverse complement strand
CAAAGAATATATTGATCTACAAGAATCATTAGAAAAGCTCTCTTATTCATTCCATTATCAAGACAATGAAAACAACTTAATATTTCGCTATGATAATGCCAAACACAAACCTGATTTGGGCTACGCAGATCATAAGCATATTAAAGATAAAATTATCCCATCTACAATTCCAGAGCTTGAACAAGTGATTTTAGAGATTATTAGGGACTATTTAGAGGATACTTGAAAACTTTCAAATCCTAGACTTGTGCCACGCTACGCTATCAGACAATTTACCACAGCGATCGCTCATCAATTAATCACCGTCAAATTAGCAACCTCATCTACAAACAGATACCTCATCCTGTAAATCCTGAAATCCTGTAAATCCTGATTCAGACAATTTACCACAGCGATCGCTACCAATTAATTACCGTCAAAATATTGAACTTTGCAAATTCTTGATCAGCAGTCACTAAGCTGGCTGAATTTTGGATTGTCATGGCGGGGATTACTGTCACCTGTCAACTGTCACCTGTCACCTGTTACCTGTCACCTGTCAACTCCCCGATTTCCGGGAGAATTCGGGGATCTATTCCATGTTTATTTTGGACTATAGGGCAGAGAAGAATGATGTAAAATAATACGTAATTTACCATTATTACCCCTGATAAACTGCCAGGTTTTATCCACTGTTGTGACTTTACCTGTTTTATCAGTAATGGAAACATTACCCATAGTGGTAGCAGTATTACCAACAATAAAAATACCAGCGTTGCGAATTTCCACTTTTCGCCATCCTTTGAGAGCAAAACCAGTATCTTTAGGGAAAGAGGAATCACCACCCACAAAATAAGACAAAGCTCCTTTGTGTGTCGTGCGGAATGTCTGGTCTCCAGTGGTCAAGGTTGGCTTAAACAATACCAATCCCGATTGATAAGCATACAATTCATCTATCACCTTGTCCGCTAATGTTCTAGCGGCGGCCATCCCCTTTTGATCATAGGTGGTGCTAATATTAACTAACGCATCACCCCAGGCTTTTTGGGCGGCCAACACTTCAGACTCGGTAATGGATATATTAATTAGTGATGTCTTAGGAGTTGATGAAACTGGCTTAGTGGTGGTACTATTAACTTGACCATGAGCCATTGATGGTGCTGTCACCAACAAGGCTATAGTAGCAGCAGTTACAGAAAGATTGACTTGTAATTGTTTAATAAGATCGGTTTGCATATTAAGAGGAAGTATGAAAAGGAAATTACGTTTTCCATAACATCTAACCACATTGTGTCAATCTAGTCCAATAACTACTATAACTACTATAAATAGTTACCATCAGTAATTACTA
>LJOT01001049.1 GCA_001672075.1 Anabaena sp. CRKS33 | reverse complement strand
ACTTCTCCCATGACTGGCTTTTACCGTGACGGATTTTGTACCACAGGTGGTCAAGATGTGGGAATGCACGTCGTTTGCGCTCAAGTTACAGAGGAATTTTTACAATATACTAAATCCCAGGGTAATGATTTGAGTACACCTGCACCTTATTTTAGCTTTCCTGGCTTAAAACCCGGTGATTGTTGGTGTTTATGCGCTGCAAGATGGCAAGAAGCCCTAGAAGCCGGTGTCGCACCACCAGTAGTTTTAGAAGCCACTCATGCTAGGGCGTTAGAAGTTTGTAATTTAGCAGATTTGCAAAAACATCGAGTAATTCGTAAT
>LJOT01000270.1 GCA_001672075.1 Anabaena sp. CRKS33 | reverse complement strand
AACCAAATTAATAACGTCCTGGCGTTTCCAGGGGTGTTTCGTGGAGCTTTAGATTGTCGGGCGAGGAGGATTACTACTAATATGTGTTTAGAAGCGGCTAATGCGATCGCTTCTTTGGTTAATCTCTCTGATTTAAACCGCCAACATATTATTCCTTCTGTCTTTGATAAACGAGTTGCTACTGCTGTTGCTGCTGCGGTGCAACAAGCTGCAAGGGAAGAAGGTATTTGTTCTAATTAGGATTTACTCAGTAGCCATAAAAGTTGTCTGTGAGGGCAGGGAACAGGGAACAGGGAACAGGGAACAGGGAACAGTTTTAACTGTCTGGATATCCTCAATTTTCCAAATCCGAGAAAGAAAAATGCACCTATTTTGAGACACCATTAGCCAAAACCTTGCACTTTTTTGTGGTAAAAATCCACGAAACCCTTTGTTAATAAATGGTTTTAGCTTTATGTGGCTAACGCCACGCTACGCTATCAGCAAGCCCTAATTACAAAAAACAAAAAACAAAATCCCCGACTTATGGAAGAAGTCGGGGATCTGATTTTAATGAACAAAGGTAATTTTATTAACCCAAAGAAACAGTTAAACTCCCAGGTTTAGCTAGATCTCCTGTTAACACCACACCCCGATGATTACTATGTAAATGACGGAGAATTTTGTAAATTGCTTCAATTTCCTCAGTAGCACCGGCAATATCTGCCACTTCAGCAATAGAAAGTGCTTTCTTCTGGGTTTGTAACACTTCTAAAACTCGTTTTTGTAAATCGAGAATCACAGCAGCGGCTTTTTTACCAGCTTCTACACCGGGTTGGTGATAAGCATTAACATTGATTAAACTGGCATATAAACCTACTGCTCTCTCATACAACGCAATTAATGCGCCTACGGTACGGGCATTAACTTGGGGAATAGTGACTGTAATGGAATCGCGGTTATTCTCATACAATGCTTGACGAGTTCCCAACAAGAAACCAGAGAGATAATCACCAGCGGTGACACCGGGATCAACTTCTGGGGATTTTCCTGGACGGTCTGCTAAAACTTCAATCAAGGTAGCAAAGAAATTAGGTACACCTTCCCGTAACTGTTGGACATAGGCGTGTTGGTCTGTTGAACCTTTGTTACCATAAACTGCAAGACCTTGATATACAGTTGTCCCGTCCAAATCCTTTTCCTTACCCAAAGATTCCATAACCAGTTGTTGCAAATAGCGGCTAAATAACAACAAACTGTCCTTGTAGGGGAGAACCACCATATCCTTCTGGCCTTTGCCATTGCCAGAGAAATACCAAGCCAGGGCTAATAAAGCGGCTGGGTTATCCTTGAGATGAGGGACGCGAGTGGCATCATCCATCTCTTTTGCTCCCGATAGCATAGCACGGATATCAATGCCCTGTAATGCCGCAGGTAATAGCCCTACAGCGGACATTTCCGAGGTACGTCCACCCACCCAATCATACATGGAAAATCGGGCTAACCAGTTTTCCGATTGTGCGACTTGATCTAAATTACTATTTTGTCCAGTAATGGCAACTGCATATTGAGAAAAATCTAATTTTTGGGCTGTATAGGCTTGTTTTACCTCAATCATGCCATTGCGGGGTTCGGGAGTTCCTCCAGATTTGGAAATTACTAATACCAAAGTGGTAGCCAGTTTATTTCCTAATTGGGATAGCACTCTATCAATACCTGCGGGGTCGGAATTGTCAATAAAGTGAATTTGCAGGGGGGGGAAGTCTGGGGAAAGGGCTTCAGCGACAAATTGGGGACCCAAGGCCGAACCACCGATACCGATAGAGATAATATCTGTAAAGCGGCTTTCTTTGGGGGGATGAATTGCACCAGTGTGTACCTGGTCTGCAAAAGCTTCGATTTGTTCTAAAGTTTGAACTATTTCTTGAGTTAGTTCTGGGGTGGGGGCTAAATCTGGATTTCGCAACCAGTAATGACCTACCATGCGGTTTTCATCGGGATTAGCGATCGCGCCTTTTTCCAGTTCTACCATATCCGCAAACGCTTTGTCAAACTTAGGTTTTAATGATGCTACAAAGGCATCATCAAAGCGCATCCGACTAATATCTAAATACAGTCCTAATCCCTCGTGTAAATATAACCAATCTTGGTATCGTTGCCAAAGTGCCTGAGCATTCATAAGAGGGAAATCTCAAATAAAGTGTTGGTCAAACATAAGTTTAATGTATGGTTTTGGTGATCCCTGCTTTGTATTATACAGTTTTTAATAGAAGCACAGATAACGATATTATACTACTGTTAGTTTTAATACTTATCATAGCTCAGTCTTTAGTAATTAATGATACGCGAAACTTGACAACAGACCATTGACAATTGACAATTGACCACTAACCACCGACCACTGACAAATGACCAGCTAATGATTGAATATCTAATTTTTCTAGCTATTTCTACCGCCACCTTCGCGCTATTTGCACTAGGACTGAATTTACAATGGGGTTTTACGGGTTTAATTAACTTCGGTCATATTGCTTTTATGACTTTAGGAGCGTATACAACAGTTTTGTTAACTTTTAAAGGTATACCATTATTGCTTTCTGCTGTAGTTGGGGGAATTGTTGCCGCTTTATTGGGTTTAGTCATAGGTTTTGCAACTCTCCGCTTACGAGAAGATTATCTGTCAATTGTTACCATTGGTACAGGGGAATTAATTAGATTAATAGTAAATAATCAGGAATTACCTGTAGGTAAAGATTGGATATCTGGCTCTTTTGGTGTGCAAAGTTATGTCATACCGTTATCAACAACCCCAAATTTATTTTTCCGGTTGGTGATGATTGCTGTGTTAACGTTATTAACAGGGATAACATTATTTTCTTTGTGGAATTGGATACGAACTGCTCGAATTTCTGCAAATAATAATCCAATTAGAAACAGCAGCCTCAAACAAGAATTTACTTCCCGATTTATAGTAGGAATTGCTTTAGGACTATTAGCTCTAGCAATTCATATTTCTGGTATAATTGGATTATACAATTATAATCCCAAAGCTGGTTTAATGTTGTTGGTATTGTTAGTTTTAGCTTTTATATTTTGGCGGTTAGAAATTTTAGTCCGATCTCCTTGGGGCAGAGTGCTAAAATCTATTCGTGAAGATGAAGAAATCCCCAAAGCATTAGGTAAAAATGTCTTCTCTTATAAACTACAATCATTAATGTTGGGCGGTGCAATTGCTGGTATTGCGGGGGCGTTCTTTGCTTGGCAATTAGGAGCAATTTATCCCGATAATTTTCAACCTCAACTTACCTTTGACGCTTGGATTATGGTAATTTTAGGTGGTGCAGGAAATAATATTGGCACAATTTTAGGTGCGGTTATTTACTTTGCTTATGACTCTTTAACTAGGGAATTTTTACCGAAAATTGTTCCTTTAGATGTAGAAAGAATTGGTGCTTTTCGGGTAATGTTTATTGGTTTGATTTTAATGGTGTTAATGATTTGGCGGCCTCAAGGTATTTTAGGGAAAAAGGAGGAACTTACTCTTGGTAAATAATTAGAAATTTGTGATGTTAAAATAGTTGATACAAGCCGTTTATGGGAGGAATAGCCATGATAGTTGCAACTGCTAACAAGATGACTTTGGAAGAATTTATTCAGTTTGACGATGGGACGGATAATTTATATGAATTAGATAATGGAGAATTAATTCCTATGCCTTTAGAAAGTGAGCTAAATCGGCGAATAGCTACATTTTTATTAATCTATTTTTCTAAATTGGGTATTCCCTATTACCGCTTGAGTATGAAAACAGAAATTGCTGTGAATAGTCGGCAGGTGGGGGTGCGTGTTCCTGATTTGACGGTGTTTTCTGAAGAATTAGCTCAGGTGATGCAGGGGGCTACACGCTCGCTGATTTTAATGGATATGCCGCTGCCTTTGTTGGTGGTTGAGGTAGTGAGTCCAAATCAGGAAAATCGTGATTATCGTTATAAGCGTTCTGAGTATGCGGCGCGGGGAATTACTGAGTATTGGATTGTTGATCCAATTGGGCAAAAAGTGACGGTTTTGGAATGGGTGGAGGGTTTTTATGAGGAGCAGGTTTATAGGGGAGATGATATAATTTGTTCGCCTCTATTTAGTGATGTAAAGTTAACTGTGGCTGAGGTTTTACAGGGATGAAATTTGATGAACTCCGACAATTTTTATTTCATAACAATAATTAAAAACCAACAAAAAACCTAAAAATGAAGTTGAGAAGAAAATCATCATGGTAAATAATATCGCATCACCCCAACCACCGCTATTAGCTGCAACTGGACTTTGTAAAAATTTTGGCGGAATTAAAGCAGTTCAAGAAGCGAATATTGAAGTTATCAAGGGTAGTATTACTGGGTTAATTGGTCCCAATGGGGCTGGTAAAACCACCTTATTTAATTTACTTTCTAATTTTATCCATGCAGATAAAGGTAGAGTCATTTTTGATGGTGAACCTATTCATCAATTACAATCATACCAAATTGCCCAACAGGGATTAGTGAGAACCTTTCAAGTTGCCCGGGTTTTATCAAAATTATCAGTATTAGAAAATATGCTTTTAGGAGCGCAAAAACAAACTGGTGAAAACTTTTGGCAAGTGCAACTTCAACCTCATGTTATTCTTAAAGAAGAAAAGCAATTAAAAGAACGGGCAATGTTTTTGTTAGAATCTGTAGGCTTGGAAAAAAAAGCTTCAGACTATGCTGGTGGTTTATCTGGAGGACAAAGAAAACTTTTAGAAATTGGCAGGGCATTAATGACTAATCCTAAGTTAATATTATTAGATGAACCTGCGGCTGGTGTCAATCCTCGATTAATTGATGAGATATGCGATCGCATTATAACATGGAATCGTCAGGAGGGAATGACATTTTTAATTATTGAGCATAATATGGATGTAATTATGTCTTTATGTGATAGAGTTTGGGTATTAGCAGAAGGAAAAAATTTAGCTGTGGGGAATCCTCAAGAAATCCAAAATAATACCAAAGTTTTAGAAGCATATTTGGGACAATGATATTATATTA
>LJOT01000558.1 GCA_001672075.1 Anabaena sp. CRKS33 | reverse complement strand
GATTAATTGGTGTATCAGACAGAGAACAAATTGCTTTTTCTTTATCTGAAAACCGGATCTTAATTACTCATGATGATGATTTTGTCATCCTTCATCGTAGTGGTATAACTCATGCAGGAATTACGTATTGTGATCAGAAACGCCGTTCGATTGGTGAAATTTTAAATACTTTAATTCTGATTTGGGAAACACTTGAACCAGAAGATATGAAAAATCAACTTGAATTTTTGTGAAATTTTACCATTATTTATTATAGCACTTACGCAAGTGTCATACCAAAAATCTGTTGTAGGGTGCTTTGCTACTGCATAAATCCTGCAAATAAACAGATTGTTGATATTTGACACACCCTACCAATGTGCTATAGCTTCTTAAATATTTACTAATGCCTCATCAACATTTTCCCCTTCACTGATACAAACAGGTAAGGAGGGAACATAAACAGTGTAGCCACCTTCATCACTAGGTTCTAGAATTACTCTTAGCTTCATATTTTTACATCCATGATAAATCTAATTATATAACAAGATTTGAAAGATGCTTTAACTTCGTTGAATTTCTAGCGTCTTGGAAATTAAAAGCTTTATTATTCCGATACTACCTGTTTAATTACCTCTAAAGGTAACTCTAACACCTCTGCAATTTGCTGATCATTTAAGCCAAAATACCTTAATTTACTAATCTTTTCTATCTGAGTTTTATTCTGATCTTGTTGCTGTAATTTAGAATTACCAGGATGACTTTTATCTGATTTAGTTTTAGGTTGTTTAGAACCAATATTTATACAGCCAATTAAATTACTGTTAATTTTACTATTATTAACCAAAGAAATATTCACATTTCCTTGTCGTTCTAGAACTGATTTAAGATTACTTTTATCAACTGGTTCACCAAAAATATCAGATAACATTTTTAAAAGTTCGTAACCTACATCCTTTGCATGACCCGCGCTACAACCACAATTTTCAGCAATATCAGCATACTTTTGATACTTTAATGTCCCCTCAATAACTCCACGTTGCAAGTCATTGAGATGCTTTCCCGTGTTGAGATAAACAGCGTCATCCACAAGTTGTAGTAGTTCGTGAACCTGCATGGCTAAAAATGTAACGCGACATAAGTAATGATAGCAGACTTTATCCGTACTTTTCAGCTTTTTTCCGTCTGTTTGTAATTTTTTTTTGCGATTCGCTTTTTTCCGCTTTTCAAGTTTGGCTGCATGGTGTAGCATACCCTATAAGTAACGTAAAAATTCAGTATGTTTGAACCAATTCTTAGTCAACGCCAGATGGTGCAGCCCAAATTAGTAGATCTGCTTCAAAAAACTGTAA
>LJOT01000557.1 GCA_001672075.1 Anabaena sp. CRKS33 | reverse complement strand
AAAAAATCTATAATTGTTCCATTTTTGTGGTCTTGATTGAAAATTTTTTCATGCACTTATGGAATTTAGCTAATCCACTTGATTTTTTTTCAACAGTTATAGTGATATCAGAACTAATTAAGAAATTAATTCAATTTATCTATTCTTCCCAAAAATCAATGCTTTAATTATGAGCAGGAAATTAAAATATAAACCAGGAGTGAGAACTACTATGAACAAGTTTAATCAATTATTGATTGCTGGAACAGCTATGGTTTCTATGCTTGGGTGGAATATAAATATAGCTCAAGCGCAATCTTTACCAGCACATTGCACTGGAGCAGCGATCGGTTCTTTGTTGGGTTTAGTAATTACAGGTAATGCTAGAGCAGCAGCAGACGCAATTCCCGCCGAATGTACTACTCAAAATCAAAATTCTCCTTCTTCTCAATATCAAGAACCAAATCCTACAAACACAGTTCCTAAACTTCCTAATACCGATCTCGACCCTAATCGCGCATGGTTGAGGGATTCGATGAAAGATACAGATCGCTTCATTGGTGGTAGTGGCTGGCGCAGTATTGAAAACAATCCAGGCGGTTGGAGGCGGTGAGGAATCCAGGCGGTTTTTAATAGTCGTAGGTTGGTTTGACGAAAGGAAACCTAACACCATTCTTTGTTTTGTCGGTTGGGTAATATGATTTTTTTCTTGACCCCAACCTAACTCACTTTCAATTTTTCCCATCTATTAATTTGCAAAAACTATCTTTCAACTTTTAGTAATCAAGGACATCACTATGAACAAGTTTCATAAATTGCTGATAATTACTAGCGTCATAGGATCTACATTTGGGTGGAATATTCACAGCACTCAAGCACAATCTAACCTTTCTCAAAGTGAATGTAAAAATGATTCTTCCTTGAAAACTGCTTATGGTGAAGGTTGGTCGGCTGGTTTTAATTCGGCTGGTTATCTAGATAAATACAATAATTCTTATCAAGATGAAAACCGTCGTCGCTGCTACGAAATTGGTTATTCAAATGGATTGATAGCATCTGCAAAAAGAGACTCAGATGAGAGTAGTTTATATATATCTTGTCTTGCCAGTAGACTAAACAATCCTACTCGTGTGTGTCAACAGCCGCGATAAAAGATAACAGTGTTTTAATTGCCCAATCTCAACCTAGTATTGGTGATACGGTTCAATTTGCTGTTGATGCAATCCACAAGCTTAGAAAACAAGGAAGATTAATCTTGGTCGAGATGGTAATTACACTTTTGATGATGTCAGGATTGAGATAGATAACGCAAAACCAGAGTTGCTGAATGAAAATCCACTCCCTGGAGGATTTTATA
>LJOT01000556.1 GCA_001672075.1 Anabaena sp. CRKS33 | reverse complement strand
GCCTTTAAGAATATCCACTTCACGGGGTGCGCCAATTCCTAAATGATGGTTGCCTATAACGCGCCCAAACCATTGCAATTTACCAACAACTGGTTGGGACTTGTCTTCTAATTTTCCCCCTTGATAAATCCAATCACGGCCACCAACTCCGCCAATGTGAGGATCAGCCAAGAAATGGGTATTAATTTTAACTAACCATTCAGGATGGGGGGCTGCGTCATCGTCGGTGATGGAAAGGATATCACCGTTGACTTTGATGAGTCCAGCGTTGAGGGCGGCCACTACCCCCGGTTGGCTGACGGTAACGGTTTCTAGGGGTAGATGGTGGTGCAGTTGGGTGAGAAACTGCTGGGTTTGTGTGTCTGTATCCCTGATGACGACGATCACCTGGTCAACTGGTTTAGTTTGCTGTTCTAGGGCTTTCAGACAGCGGTACAGGTCTTGAGGACGGCGATAGGTGGGGATGAGAACTGTATTTCTCATGGGTGATTAACTCCTCAAATATATTTAAATATGTTTGTGCCATTGTTGACCAGCTATGTTGTTCAGCAATAGTCCGGGCAACTTTACCCATTTGTTGACGCAGTGAGCGATCGCTATCTAATAACTGAAGCGCGTGGGCTAACGCCTCGACATCATCACAATCTTCTAAGACGATGCCAGAATCGGGATTAAGCAAGTCAGCCGCACCAGTAGTAGTGGCAGTAATTACTGGCAAACCTGAAGCCATCGCTTCAATCACTACAAGTCCAAAAGGTTCATAACGGGACGGAAATACAAATAAATCTGATGCCCGTTGAATTTGTGGCATATCATGGCGATAACCTAAAAAATGCACTCGTTCACTAATATTTAATGCCTTTGCCATTGCCGGATAAGGGCTATCTTGAGTACCACCGACAACTGCTAAATGTAATTCAGGAACTTTTACTAAAGCATGAAGTACAGTATCTAAGTTCTTCCGAGAAATCCGAATATCTCCCGCAAATAATGCCAAATTAACATTTTCAGGTAAACCCAATAAGCTACGAGAAGTAACACCAGGAGTAAATTCTTGTAAGTCTACACCATTGACAATTACCCGAATTTTTTGGCGAGGTACACCAATACTGACCAATTCTTTCGCTACTTTTTCCGAAACAGCAATAATACTTTTAGCCTGAGAGAAAGCTTGTTTTTCCCAATAGGAATTAGCTGCGGTAAATAACCATTGATATAAACCATAAAAATCTTTACGACTGCGAGAAATATGCACAGGCGATCGCCACCATGAACTATGAACAAAATGCACAGCATTCACATCTGCTGCACTCATAGTAATTGCACCATTGACTTTAA
>LJOT01001048.1 GCA_001672075.1 Anabaena sp. CRKS33 | reverse complement strand
GTTTAATTACTTAAATACTTGTTCCCTGTCTCTGACAGGGAATACAGTTAATGAGGCTCTGCCTCATATTAATGTTAGCATAAGGCAGAGCCTTTTGATTGCATTCCCAGGTAGAACCTGGGAACGAGGAATTAATACAAATCGCAATCAACTAAATTTTCTCTAACTAAAAATATTCAATATATCCTGTTTTAACAGATGTTACTTTTGTTCTAAATCAATAATCAAAACTTTTCCTAAATTCGGTTTTCATTGTTCTTGGTTTAAAATTGCAAAAATTGTTTCTCTATCTGTTAATTCTGTTTTTTCTCCTTCTTCAATAG
>LJOT01001047.1 GCA_001672075.1 Anabaena sp. CRKS33 | reverse complement strand
CAACCATCGATGTCGAAAAATTGGTACATGACGTCACCGACGAGGAAGTCGTTCAGGAAATGGAACGTATGTACAAAAAGGAATCCACCTTTACCGAAACCACCGAACCGATCACAGCCGAACATCGGGTAACCGTGGATGCCACCCTCTTGAACGAACAGGGCTTACCGGTTGAAGGAGCTACCGAGCAAGGTCAACAGATCGACCTTTCCCTCGAATCCAACGAGACCCTCAAAAAGGCGCTCCTGGGGAAA
>LJOT01001046.1 GCA_001672075.1 Anabaena sp. CRKS33 | reverse complement strand
TTTGCGTTGAAAGTAGTTATTCAGGGCATCTTGCAATACAGCGGCTAAGTTAGTTGTACCGGCTGGATCATTTTCCTGAAATATCTGGGCAACTTTGGCAGATGTCACATCATCATAACGTTATCATAACGTTTAAATTTACCGGAAAAGACGTAAATTGTAATACCATCGGGATCTAGTTGTTCACATTTACTGGCTAATGCTATGGTTGATTCTTGTGCTACAACCCATCTACTTCTTCCACCTTTTTGATCTGGGGTAGCCATGCTACCGCTTTTATCAATAATCAAGGTATAATCACGGTTTTCTAGCATGACTAAACTC
>LJOT01000034.1 GCA_001672075.1 Anabaena sp. CRKS33 | reverse complement strand
TGATGTAAAATATTTCTTACATCTGCAAAAATCACAGTTCCAGCTTTACCAGGACATGATTTCCAAGCTGATTTAGGAATGATTTTCATCATTTTATCATCGTTAATTCCTAAAAAATTAACACGCCATAATTCATAATCAACTCGATAATTATTTAATCGTTCTAGAGAATTTTTGGGTAGTGGGATATATTCAAATGGTCCATGTTCTTGAGTCACATCATTGAGATAGATAATGACTTTCATCATGCGTCTATCTTCAGAATCTT
This sequence comes from Anabaena sp. CRKS33, assembly GCA_001672075.1. GTDB lineage: Bacteria > Cyanobacteriota > Cyanobacteriia > Cyanobacteriales > Nostocaceae > Dolichospermum. Next base: position 23,964 of record LJOT01000034.1, on the reverse strand, counting down.
TATGCCATAGTAGAGTTTCCAATTGTTTTTCATTAGGAAAGTCTTTCCGCACATGAACACCATGAAAAGCAATAGGTAAACCTATATAATGCTCAATGATATTTTGTAGTCGGGATTCCATTCCCCAATTAAAAAATTCCGGTAAATCTGTAACCGTATAAATTTGGGGTAATTTGTATCCTGCATGAATATCTCTGGGATTTACCATATTATCAGTACAACTATTAGCAGTAGCTAACATTTTAGAAGTAGATGAAAAACCTAAATCTTCCAAAGATGTGATGTAAACCCCTGATTTTTTGAGGGTATCAACAATCAATTTATCTGTTGCATTAATGGCAGGTAAATTTTTAGCATGATGCCAAAGTGACATTCGATAATTTAACTCAGAACTTAAAGTTGAGATTTTTTCTTGAATTTTTTGAAGCATGGTATACTTACCAATTAACACTAATCTTTATCCTCTATGGCTTCTGATTTCTGAATTTCTTGTTCTCTCCAGTTCGGCTTCCGCTACTTTAAATTCTCTCATTGGTATTAATTCCAATGCAGCCACACTAGCTAAAGCCAAAAAAGGAACTACTGTCTTGATAGCTGAAACAGGCCATCTTCTCATCGCTCCTAAAAAAACTTTCAAGTCTACTTCATGGTAGTTTTGTAAAAGCATCCGACAACAATATGGTTTAGAATAGCCAACTTGCTCAAGTTTTAAAATAACTTCGGGTATATGTTGGTATTGCATTAAAAGTGCAGACTTTGGTTCTTTTTGCCAATAACTAACACCCACAATACATTCTAAATAGATATCTTTAGTCACAATTACTTTGCCATTAGCAGCACAATAACCGGCTAAATATGCTAGAGATATCCAATTATTACTAGCAGTTGGCCAAATTTCTAGAGCGCGTTTAATTAAATCAGCACGATATACTGTAGCAGTTAGAAAAATTACTGCTCCTACACTTTTACTAAAACAATGTTCAAATATTGCTTTACCATCACCTTTACCATCTTCTGTATCGGCATCAAACCAGCGATTACCAACTATTTTTGGTGGATGTACTGCTTCACCAGTAATTTTATTTCGACCAGAAAAATTCAGAAACAATAATGATAGATTATCAATATTTTTAATTTTCTTCATCACATAAGCAACTGCTCTTTCCTGAATTGGATCATCATCACCAATAGTCCAAACATATTTAGTTGTGGCAGAACTTAGGCAATAAAAAATATTTCGCATTACGCCTATGTTTTCAGGATTTTTATTTGATTTAAATGTGATGTTTTTAAGGATATTTTGCCATTTACTAATAATAGATTGAGTATGATCCGTAGAACAATTATCAGAAACTAAAATTTCACACTCTGTTTCAAATCCTTTAATAGCTTGGGACAACCAAGTTAATTGTTTATCTAGTAACTCGGCTCGATTGTAAGTAGGAATAGCAATAGTTAGTAGTTTGTTCATAATTTTTGATGTCAAAAATATTCTAGATTGTTAATACAGGTAGATTTTATATTTTATTTAATTGCACCACCACGCTGCGCTATCAAATGTGAGATGTTTATTACTGATTTTTCATGATTAAAATTCAGTTGATAGATAAATTTTCCTACTACTTGGAAGTAGGTAATTATAATCTTGGTGGCTAGAATTGGCCATCTTTTTAAAGCACCCAATAATATTTTCCAATCACTAAGTTTGAAAATATTTTCTAGAATCATCCGCTGACAAAATTTAGAAGAATATCCTAAACTTAATAATTTCAGATAAATCTCTGGGATATACACATATCGCATCATTAATGACCAGCGAGGATTTTCTTCTAAGGAACTAGCGTGCATTGTACATTCCAAATAATTATCTTGAGTAACAATGATATTTCCATGAGCCGCACAAAATCCTGTCCAATAGGCTTGAGATGCTAAATTTTGAGGAGAACTATTCCATATTTGTAAAGCTTGTTGTACAAGTTCGGTTTTATAAATAGTAGCTGTCATGAACAGTACCCCACCAAAACTCTCCTGTAAATACCTTTGAAATACAGGTTTGCTATCAGCAATAATTTCATCACTAGCACTAGAAAACCATTGTTTTACCAAAATTTTATTGGTGTTTTTATCTCGTCCACAACAGTTGAGAAACATTAAGTTTAAACTGGGATTTTTTTTAATTTTATTAACGATATAAGCCAGAGTTTTTTCTTGAATTGGATCATCATCACCTACAGTCCAAACATATTTACTACTAGCAGCTTGAATACAAAAAGCAATATTTGGCATTAATCCTATATTTTCCCGATTTCTATTCGCTATAAATACAGTATTAGTAAAAGTAGATTGCCATTTTTTGACAATTCCTGGTGTATTATCTGTTGAGCAGTTATCAGAAATAATAATTTCACATTCTGATTCAAAACCTTTGATTGCTGTTGCTAACCAAGCCAGTTGTTTATCTAGCAATGCAGCACGATTGTAGGTAGGAATAGCAATGGTAAGTAATTTTTGCATAATATGGTAATACTGGTATGAGAAAATAACCTGGTATATAAGAAATGTTGTTTGGGTTGACTCAAGGAAACCCAACAAAATTATTAATCGTGTTGGGTTTTGCTGTCGCTCAACCCAACCTACAAGATTTTCGGACAGGTCTAATTAATAATTTTCCTGTTGATTCCAGAAAAAATCCCGATCAATTTGTTCTGTGCGAATCAGATATTCTAATTGCTTTAATCTTGTAAAACCTCTAAATAAAAAGGTATCTTCTGTCATGTCAATTCTTTTGAACAAGTTAAATAGTTGTTCAGCCCCAAGTTGAGCATTCCAATCACATTTAAATCCTGGTAAAATACTGTTAATCTTCTCAAAAGAAACTCGATAGCTGCGATTATCTGCACCATTATTACCAAAAGATAATTGACAACCAGGGAAAACATCGGCAACAATTTCTGCTATTTCTTTAACTCGATAATTATTTGCAGTATCACCAACATTAAAAATTTGATTGTGAATAATATCTCTGGGTGCTTCTAATGCACAAACAATGGCTTTACAAATATCTAAAGCGTGAACTAATGGCCGCCAAGGAGTACCATCACTAGTCATTTTAATTTCTTTTGTAGTCCAAGCTAACCCCGCTAAATTATTTAAAACTATATCAAATCGCATTCTAGGGGAAGCACCAAAAGCTGTCGCATTCCGCATGAAAGTAGGGGAAAAATCATCATCAGCTAATGGTTTAATATCTCTTTCTACTAATGTTTTACATTCGGCGTAAGCTGTTTGGGGATTAACTGGTGATGATTCTGTAATATCGCCTTCACTAGCTACACCATAAACACTACAGGAGGACATATAAACAAAGCGACGAACACCAACTGATTTGGCTAGATTAGCCAGACGAACTGAACCTAAATGATTAATATCATAAGTGATATTTGGTGATAATTGTCCAGTAGGATCGTTAGATAGTTCCGCCATGTGAACAATAGCTTCTACCCCTTCTAAATCTTCGGGATTGATATCACGAATATCTTTATTTAGGGTTTTAGCTGTTAAGTTAGTTCCATTATATAGCCAACCAACTTTATAAAATCCAGTATCAACTCCAATAACTTCATGTCCTTTTTGCATGAGTAAAGAAGGTAATAAAGAACCAAGATAACCTTCTGTTCCGGTGACTAATATTTTCATACTTTCTGAGTCCTTTTGATTGATTTTTAAAGATGTTTACTACCACTATATGTTTATAGTTTTGAGGTAGTTAGTGATGTTACTTTCATGAATTTTCTAACCAGCCGTATCCAGAAAGTATCCCGCCATCCTGACCAATCTGTCATGTCAAGATATTGGAAAAATAAATCTTTTTTCGGGTGTCTACACTCTGCTTTCAATCCTGCGTACCAAGGTTTAGGAGAATTAGTAAAGTGAATAATGCAAGGCTTATGCAGCAGTTCTTTATAAATATCTTCTGCGTGAGGACTTTCTTGCCAGGATGAATAATCATATATTCTGGGCATCTGATTCCATCTTGGATGAATTTCTCCCCATTTACCTGCAAGAACAGCGTTTAATCCATCTTGATCATTTTTCATATATTCTCTATTCTCTTTTATTAATTCAATCACTTTTTCTCCTATGTTTTCGCTGCGCCATTTTTCTAAATTAATTACTAACAGTCCAGAATTAAAATATTTCTCATCTGGATCAATACCCAAATCCTGATAATTCCTTAAGCCATCAGACATTGATATGTACAGCACTACATCGTCCTGAACGGCTAATACATAGTTGTCTTGTAGAGGAATATTCCATAAATCTTCTAAATTTCCCTGTACTACCATATCGGTATCTAGATAAATGGCTTTATCAATTTCTGGTGGTAAAAATTTAGTAATCAGGAGGCGATAATATGCAGTGGTTGTGAGATGTCTACTTAATTGCAGATTATTTAACTCTGTATCATCTATTTGTATCCATGAAATATCAATTTTTTCTAATTCCAGTGATTTAATAATTTTCTTTTTGTTAGATTTACTAATCCCTCCATCAAGAATAAATAACCCTATCTTTCGATTACTTTTTAAATTTGCAAGTGCTGAACGAACCGTGACTGCTAGGGGCATTGCATAGTTATTGTCAGCAGCACAAACCAATATAATCGGCGGAAACTTAGAGTTAATGCACATAACAAAAATCCTGATAACTAACGTTGATAAAAATAAAAATCTGACTGAAACAGATTAAGAGTAGATACGGTAAATCTGGAATAGATGCAAAGTAATTAATCAAAAGTTAATTTTTGATTGCCATTTCCATAAGAGTAGATTGTTGAGGAATTTGCGCGGCAATTGCTTTACCAATTTCCAAAGAAGAAGTTGCAGCGGGTGAAGGTGCATTACAAACATGAATGGAATTGTCACCATTAATGATTAAAAAGTCATCTACTAATGCACCATTATTCATTAATGCTTGAGCGCGAACTCCTGCATGGGTAGGAATAATATCTTTAGCTTCAATTTCAGGAATTAATTTCTGCAAACTTTTCACAAAAGCTGCTTTACTAAAAGAACGAATTATTTCCTTAATTCCTTCATCAGCGTGTTTTGCTGCTAGTTTCCAAAAGCCAGGATAACTAATAACTTCCGCAAAATCTCTCAAATCAAAATCGGTTTTTTGATAACCTTCCCGCTTCAAACTTAAAACTGCATTTGGTCCAGCATGAACTGTATGATCAATCATGCGGGTAAAATGCACACCTAGAAAGGGGAAATCAGGGTTAGGAACTGGGTAAATGAGAGTTTTCACCAAATAACGTTTTTCCGGGACTAATTCGTAATATTCACCGCGAAAGGGAACGATCCTAGCTTCAGGATTAGCTTTACCTAATTTTGCCATGCGATCGCTATGCAATCCGGCACAATTGATCACAAATCGAGTTTCAAAACTGCCATTGTTAGTTTCTAATACCTGATTTTTGCCACTGCGAACAATTTTTAAAACTTGGGTATTGAGACGTAAATCTCCCCCTTGATTACGAATTAATTCCGCATATTTTAAACAAACTTGTTTGTAGTTGACAATTCCTGTACTAAATACTTTAACTCCGCCAACAGAGCTAACATGAGGTTCAATTTCTTTAACTTCTTCTGGGCTAATTCTTTTAACAGGAATACCGTTTTCTAAACCGCGTTGGTAGAGATTTTCTAAGCGGGGTAATTCTTGTTGATTACTAGCCACAATCACTTTACCACAAACTTCATGATCAATATCATATTTCTGGCAAAATTCTACCATGGAACGGCTACCATCACGGGAAAATTTAGCTTTAAAACTTCCCGGTTTATAGTAAATACCAGAATGAATAACACCGCTATTATTACCAGTTTGATGAAATGCCCATTGATTCTCTTTTTCTACTACTAATATTTGGGCATTTGGATAACGCTCTCCTAAAGCCATTGCGGTGGAAAGTCCAACTATTCCCCCACCAATAATCGCAAAATCATACATTAGTAATCTTTCCCTAATCCAATATCTAAAATCTCAAGTCTAAAATCTCAAATTACTATTACCAAACTTGCCAAGGAGCTTTCCCACTTTTCCAGAGATCCTCTAGATAATTTCTATCTCTTAATGTGTCCATTGGTTGCCAAAAACCATCATGTTTATAAGCAGATAATTGTTCTAAATCAGCTAACTTCTCTAATGGTTCTTTCTCCCACACGGTTGAGGTATCAGCAATAAAATCAATTACTTGGGGTTCTAGAACAAAATAACCACCATTAATCCAAGCACCATCACCTTCAGGTTTCTCTTTAAAAGTAGTTATTTTAGTTTGTTCTTGTCCTAGAGAAATTGCTCCAAATCTTCCCGCTGGTTGCACCGCGCTGAGTGTTGCTAATGTCTTTTGTTCTTGATGAAATTTAATTAATTCTGTAATATTGATATTACTAACACCATCACCATAGGTAAAACAAAAGGTTTCATTACCAATATGTTCACGAACTTGTTTTAAACGTCCACCTGTCATTGTATTATCACCTGTATTTAATAAGGTGACGCGCCAAGGTTCAGCATATCCAGAATGAACATTCATTTGATTAAATCGCATATCAAATGTCACGTCTGACATATGTAAGAAATAGTTGGCAAAATATTCCTTAATAATGTACCCTTTATAGCCACAACAAATGATGAAATCGTTAATACCGTGAGCAGAATAAATCTTCATAATGTGCCAGAGAATTGGCTTACCACCAACTTCAACCATGGGCTTAGGTCTGATACTGGTTTCTTCACTTAACCTTGTACCCAAGCCTCCCGCTAAAATCACTGCTTTCATATAATTGCCTCAAAGATTTGCTGGTGTTTTCTAATTTTACAAATTTGAGATGAAGAGAACGCACAATGATATGAAGAACGTTAAATCATTATTTCTTCTTTTCTCTTTTTAGGTAGATAAATATAATTTAACTGTAATTTTCTGGAAAATGATAAAGAATAAGTAAATTAAGATATTTTATCTGTAAAATATTTATAAATAAATGACTGACACGGGACTCCTATTTGATTTTTGAATACATGACCGACTGGCTTAAAAAATAGAAACCCTTGATAAATCAAGAGCTTCAGGGCTAGGCTACGTCGGCTATTAACAAATCTCATATACATAATTCTGCGAGCTTGTATGGGTAATGCCCAGATTCTTCAACAATATCTCCGACTCCTCTAGGAAGTCGGGGATGTGAAAATCTCGACGGTCAAAAATCAGATAGGAGTCCGGCTTTGCTGATTTGAGGTATGAAAATGATTTTTGATGATTTCAAAACCCTTGTAGAGACCTTCCCTTGTAGAGACGTTCCATGGAACGTCTCTACATTCTTTTATGGGTAGGGATTCTCGGCTCTAGATTCTTTTCTGGAGATGTCCTATATATCAATTATTTTGCCCCACTAGGGTTGATTTAGGTATTAAACTATCACACTTATGGGTGGCAACAATACAAATGGTGCTGAGGGCTTGCTGATAATTATCCATATCATTTCTCTCCAGGGAGACTTGTGCAGCCTTTTGTATATCTGCAACGGCTCGAATCTGATTTTTATCAGCCCCATTTTCCCCATATTGTGCTAATTCATAATAAGCCATACCACGTTTAAGATAAACTTTAGCCAGTCGGGGATTGATTTTTAATGCTTCGGTAAAATCTGCGATCGCTCGTTTATATTCTGCTACATAATTATTGCTATATTGAGCAATTTGATAATGAACTAGACCCCGTTGAAAATAAGCTTCTAGCTTGGATGAATTGAGTTTAATTGCTTGAGTAAAATCGGCAATTGATTTTTGATATTCTTGAAGAGAATTATTAATGTATTTGGTAATTTCAAATCTGACAATCCCCCTCCTGATATAAGCTTCAACATCATTTTTATCTATGTTAATAGCAGTAGTAAAATCTGCGATCGCTTGTTTATATTCTTGCTGGGGATCGCTACTATAGTCCGCCAACATATAATAAACATTCCCACGATTTACATAAGCTTTAACCTCTTGATCATTTAGCCTCAAAGCTTGGTTATAGTTTGCCAATGCACCCTCATAATCATTCAAATTATAGCGGGCATTACCCAAATTTACATATCCTTTGACATATTGGGGATTCTTTTTGATAGCTTCCGTAAAATTGGCAATTGCTTGTTTATAATCTTGTTGTTGATAAGCAATATCACCAAGCTGATAGTAATCCATAAAAGAGAGGTCTTTCGGTTCAGGAGTTTGATTATCTTTTTCAGAGATCAAACTTTGTTGCACATAAGGATTTTGGGAAACAAAAGGACTAGTAAATTTAATCATTAAGTCCAAATAGCCCAAAATACCCAATCCCATAACACTAAAAATTATACCGTAAAACTTCGAGTTTAACTTTTTAGAAACCGCAGGATGAGAAAACTGCTGACCAAATCCCGACTGGTAACTATGGACACGATAATTTGCGCTGACAGGCCAGGTAACTGGTGGCTTAGGAATAAAGCGTCGTTGAGATTTTCGCCGGGGTTGGAGATGCTGTTTAGAATGAATGGCCGCCAGTGAAGGAAACGGGTCTCTCCCGCCTAATTGCTGAGTCCGTTCACACCAAGGACATTTATGCAAATGATGATGATAGAGATGCTGGGGATTAGCAGCACAAGTCACTAAACCCTCTTCGGCTGCTGTTAACGCTGACAACCAGGTTTGAGCATTAGGGCGTAACCGTGGATGATCATGACCATCTTCAAAACAGCGCACAAATAAATCCCGTAGACTGGGATGAAGCATATCCCAATGGGGTGAAATAGGAGTTGGCACATAAGGTACTTGCTTCTTCTGACTATAGGTAAAATGACCCTGAAGTATCCGCCCTTGGTAGGGAGGAGGTTCTATCCCACCTTTAAATATCCCCGAAAATGGGTGAGTTCCTTCCATTAACAACTGGAATATCAATACACCCAAGCCAAACAAATCATGATAACTTTCCCGGTCATAGTCAGCAAAAGTTTTATTCTGTAATTCTGGGGGGGTGTATTCTGGTTTCCCCACAGCACAACGATAAACAAGATTCTGTACTGGTTCTCGAACTTGGAAGGAGTCAGTATCTACCAATGTCACCAAAGCTGTATCACTAACTAGGATATTCGACTCATTCACATCACCAATGCAGTATCGGCTGGCGTGCAAAGCTGCAAAAGCGGCCGCCAGATTGCGAGCAGTCCGCATTAAATACTGATAATTGAATAATGGGCAATGTTGTCGGCGAGTCCCCGGATTATAAAAATCCATAATTGGCCGCATTCCCCTAATTCGTGGCATGATAAAGCCCACCACCCTACCGCTACCATCTGCTGCTTCTAACAATTCCCGTGGCCAAGCAATGGAAATATGTCCTAAATTTGCTGTAGGATTAACTGGGGGATTAACAAGCATAGCCTGGAGTTTTTCGCCATGGCAGATGGTTGGTTTATGATAGATTTTAGCTACCAAATGTTCATCCGATGGGACTGCATATATACAAGCTTCACCTCCATGTCCCACACTGACAGAGAGGTTGAGAATTTCTGGGTTGGTGAGACGACGTAGTACCTGCATGAGAAAATTACAATTATCTGGGGTTAATTAACAACTGCTAAATGCAGCCAGAACTAAAGTCAAATCATCATCAGTCCGCTGGGTAATCCTCTGGGAACTTAAAAAGCGATATAATTGCTCTTTTGCTAATATTTTATCTTCAGCATTGGCTACAAACTCGAACAAAGGCATAAAGAAGGGTTTATAGGGGACCGCAGTGACGCTACCACCATCACCAAGGACCATATTCAATGCCAGCATTTGTAGTCCGTCGGTGAGAACACCAACATTAAGGATTTCTTCTCGCCATAATTTGATTTGTGCTGTCTCTAAGCCCTGGGGAGATGTCAAGAAGGTTGTTTCATTAATGTACTCACCATTGTTGGGTATGGTTAATGCTATCAGATCCCCCATGCTATTCTTAGCTACAGCTAAACCATCTCCTACTTGGGCTACAGCTACAATCTCTGGTGTAGCAATCATCAGAATTAAGGTAGTTGCTAAATCATGAGGTTGATGATTACACGCCTCGGCCTCTGCTTCTATGGCTTGACGGGCTACTAACATGGCACTAGTTAGCAAATTCGCCAAAAAATCATCATCAGTCAGGGTATCACTGGTCATCTCTTGGAGAGCAAGATGTTCTATTGCTGTTTCTACAGCAATCATTGATCCCACTTTTCCTAGTTTAGCAGAACCCGCGCCATCGGCCGCAGCTATTACCAATACATTGTTTGCTAATAGCTGCCAATGGTGGGCATCTTGACAAAGTTGCTGGTTTTTGGCGTGGCTAGTTCCACACACAGAGGCGGCTACTATCCGCCATTGAGAAATCTGTTTTGATGTTTTCATACAATTTGTCTCCCACAGCTAGTTCAGTTTGAACATCTAACTGTAATTTTAATTAAACAGATCCCCAACCAATGGGTGGTAGTGCTACCTGTTCATCTACTTGAGAATGAGATACTGCTGACATACTCGTAGACAGCCAAACAAACATCTCAATAAAGTTTAATCCTTTTAGCTTCAGTGGTGTCCGCACAGCGATTTGACTTAATCTGCTCATGTTCGCATTTTCTACACCCACTGTAAAGAATGCCACACGCTTATTGGACTCATCTCCTTGCAGTCTTTGGGCTGCTTGTTCAACCACATGATCTAGTTCCCCTTGGGGTTCTCCATCAGTAATCATCAATACCCACGGACGGTAGTAAGCAATACCGTTATTACGATACTGGTATTTGCGCTCTTGAATAATATCTAATGCTTTATGAATTGCTGAACCCATGATTGTTAACCCCTGGGCTGTTAAAATGGGAGGGTTAAATTGCTCGGCAGTTACAAAGTCCTGGACGATATTAACACTACTATCAAAGGTAATAATTGCTATCTCCACTCTTCTGGCTGCTAGGGAATTTTTCACCAGTTCATCTTTTAAACTCAGCAAACCTTGATTTAAGGCTTCGATTCGTTCCCCTTGCATTGAGCCAGATGTATCTAGCAATAGCACGCATGGACAACGTGGTTCGGGATTTTCCGCAAATTCTACAACTTCATCAAGGTTAAATGTATCAATCATAACTTTTGGTGTTATGTTATAATCCAAGGTTTTATTTTCCTTTTACTCAAAGTATATAGTCTCTGGAGCTAGTATGGTGAAAATTATGGTATTTTTAGGGATATATTTGAGTTTTTTAGCTCAAATATTGATCTGGTCAATGTTTATCCCCTAACTCTCCACATCTCACTACTACTTACTGGTAATTTATGGGGATGTTTAATGTTATCTTTTATCGAGTACGATCATTGATCTTGCCTAAAGTTAAAATCAGGGAATTTATTTGTTTATGTAATTCCATAATTTCTGAGGGAAAAACATAGCGCAACCTTACATCAAATTGCCATCAGGAGTAAAATTGACTCAAGAACTGGTTTTTTGCCTAAATTCTCTAGTCTGTTTCCTGGGAATCTGCTGTAATAATCAATATATACATTTACATCCATAAATGTTTAAAGATTCTATGGGGAATTTTGTCTCTCTTAACAAAAGTAAATTCATCATTTTTAACCCGGGTATAGGAGGAATCTAATATGAAGTTTGATCAGGTCTAATTATCAAGGAAGTCTCAGCATGATCACTATTATTAGTATGTGATTTATCAAGATAAAATCTGATAACTTTTAAAAAACTGTCATGAGAAACTCTGAAAACTAATAGCTCTAAAGTGACTCATCTTGAGCAGATGTTGATCATTGATAGTCATTGATTTAATAACTTTGATGAGTACAAGTTTTCAATATGGTATCATATTCCCACCTGATATTTAATCTTTTCCAATAGTGTGTTGATGTATCCGCAAAAAAATGTGAACATATGAAGAATACTGGCACTTTTACTAAACTATCTCCCCAGGGTTTATTGAGACAATTAACTAATTGTTCCGAAAGCACCTGTTTACAAGCATTTAGCAACTCTGTATCTTGGTTGATATATCTCAATAAAGGGAAAATTATCTATGCCACTCATTCGGTAGAACCTTTTGATAGACTAGAAAGACATATACGTCGTCAACATCAACAAACTCCTCTGCTAGATTATGAAGTGCGTGTACAAATGCGCTTGTTGTTTGAAAATCAAGATTACCAGAATTTAGCAAAGCAACCTCCTGAATATCAAGCTATTAATTGGCTCGTAACTCAACAATATCTTCTTCCTACTCAAGCAGCATTACTCATTCAAGAATTAGTTAAAGAAGTCATTGCATCATTTATCCTCATTGAAACAGGCACTTATGAATTAACAGAAACATTTAATAATCTCAACAAAATTTGTAAATTAGATGTCTATTCTATCATTGAAGAATGTCAAAATCAGTTGCAAAATTGGCGTGATCTTGGTAGGTATATATCTTCTCCCTATCAGCGTCCGTATTTATTGGTTAGTAGCAAATTTCATGACAAAAGACTACCACCATTACCGGAAAATATCATTCTTTGGATGAAGGGTTTTAGCTTGCGTCATCTAGCAGTGATCATAAATCAAGATGAATTGCAACTAGCTTTGAGTTTATACCCATATATTGTTAAAGGTTCTATTGTCTTACATGAACCAGATCCTCCATTTGATAAATTACCAAAAACCTGTGGACGTTCATTACTACTTTCTGACAATAGCACAGAATTAGCTGACGATAAATTATTTCTTTCAAATGTAGCACCAAGTACAAATCCTTCTGGAGAAACTCCAATCGTTTCTCAGGAAAATGTAGCAGTTTCACAGATATCACCAGATATTTCTGAGTTACCTCAAGAGGACATTGTACCCGAAAAAGTGAATACAAATTCGATAACTACACACAAAACTTACAAAATTATCTCTGTGGATGATAGTCCCACAATTCTCAAGGAAATCAGTCGCTATCTAGAAGATGAAAATTTTGTTTTGGTGACTATTAATGAACCAGTTAAAGCAGTTATGTCAATTATTAGACATAAGCCAGATCTGATTTTATTGGATTTGAATATGCCAGGAATCAATGGTTATGAACTATGTCGAATTATCCGCAATAATTCTATGTTTAAACATATTCCTATCATTTTTGTGACTAGTAATAAAGGAATTATTGATCAGGTCAAAGCTAGACTTGTCGGTGCTTCTGGATATTTAACTAAACCCTTTACTCGTGCTGAATTGCTAAAAATTATTTTTATGCACTTGCCATAATTCGGGAGTTTGAGTTTATATTCAGTAGAGATGTTCCTCAGTCTTTATTTCTAGATAAGTAGGTTGGCGTTAAAAATTGTCGTTATGACAAGGGAACAGGGAACAGGGAAGAGGTTTTGGGCAACTTTACTTTTCGTTACTTATGTCGGTTTTTTGCCGTTCACCTACTTATCTCATAGGTTTTTCAGAATCATTAACCGCAGATAAACGCAAATAAGGATATCTTATTTCATAAATCTGCTATTACCCTAATTCGGAAAATATCTGGTTTTTCAGGTACACGCGGTTGCTGCTGAGGAAATATAAGTTTTTTAAATGACTGTTTTCCCAAAATTGCGCCAAGTTGATGTTTATTGACAATAAATCACTTTATTCTCAATAATCTTGAGAATCTTGTCAATAAGTGAACGTGAATACGTTCTTTCAAGACTTATAATTAGCCTTTGATTTTTGTGCTATTATTATGGATATAATTTGCTTGGGCTGTTTTTAATTTTTGAACTTAAGCAAACAATTATTTACTGTTGGGTAACACTATTTCTACCCAACCTACGATAAAGTTTGCTAAAGCCCATACTCTACACCTTTTCTATGCTGCTTCCCTCTGTTGGGTGGGTACAGATATTTCGGGAAATGACACTGCTGATGGTGATGATGCTGCTTCTAATACTTTAACCTCAATATTTACACTAACTAAATAACTGCCTGTATCTGCACCTACAGCCTGGGAAATTATTTGGGCTATATCTGGACGTTTTGCAGTTAAAGGATCACGGATAATACAACGGTCCCATTCGTGCTTGGCGGTGGGGTTAAGACTGAGAATATAATACTTGATCATAGGTGTAGTCCTTAAAATCTCTCTTCTGTCAGTCCTTCCATCTGTGAAGACCATTCCTATAGTATAGTACAAATTTACTAATATAGCTAGATCAGATGTGAGTTCGACCAATATGATCTAACCGATACAAACCTCTTCCCGCAAAGGGGAGGGGTTTACAGCAGTTTTTATGTATTTATCCCACACCCTGAATTAATTTAGTTCTTTCCGTCTTTACTTCTTTGCGTCTTGGCGCGAAACAAAGACTAGTTATTATACCTCATTTACCCAATTTGCTTGTTGCGGTACGGGAATGTAAATTCCGGCTGCGTCTAAGGTGATTTTTAGGCGACGACGATATTCTCGGGCTACAGCCCATTGTTTGAGAGGTTGGGTTTTAATTAAGATTCTAATCATGATACCGCGATCGCTAAAATTATCTATTCCTAATACATTAGGTTTTTCGAGAATTTGATCTTGCCATTGAGGGTCTTGAGTCATGTCTAAACCCACATCTTCAATTAACTTCAAGGCCTCATCTACATTAGCTTGGTAAGAAACTGGAATGGTTAAATCAGCCCGTGACCAGCGACTGGAAAGATTAGCGACAATTTTGACTTCGCTGTTGGGAATGGTAATTAAGCGTCCTTCTGAATCTCGAACTTGGGTCATTCGTAAATTCAATTTTTCGACTAAACCCCCCACAGTACCAACTGTTATCATATCACCAAGGGCGTATTGGTCTTCAAAAATAATCAAAAAGCCGTTAATTGCGTCTTTGATTAAGTTTTGAGAAGGGAGGGATAGGGCTACACCAAGCAACCCAGCGCTGGCTAAAAGTGGAACAATATTTATACCCAGGGATGTCAGTGCTAATAAGCTACCTGTTCCTACCCAGATTATGGTAGTGATACTTTTAGTTACGCCGGAAAATGTAGATATTCTCAGTTGTAACCGTGCGGATGTTTCTGGTGTTAATAAAGCACCACCACTAACTATTGTTGAGGTAAAGTGATCTATTAAGGCATAGGTAAACCGTATAGCTACGTAAGTTCCCACAGCCACAATAGTTAATTTGATGGGAATTTTAGCAATGGCGAGAATCCCAATTTGTAAGGGTTTGGTGTAGGGAAATAGTCCTAAAATGATCAAAGTACCGCCGCCCCAAAGCATTACTTGTGCAGTTTGAAACAGTCTTTTTTTGACTTCTTGAAGATGCTGCTGTTGTTTTTGATTTAATAGTGTGGTTATTGGTTGCGTATCTGTGGAAGTAGACGGAATAGATTTATTTTCATTCTTGCTTAAATGTTTTTGCCAACGTCTGATACTCCAACTGATTGTTATTATTGCTAGTGTGCTGACAGCAGCAATTCCCCCTTGCTGCACTAAAAACCGAGTTTGTTGTTCTTGATTTGCTTCTTTTGAGTTGTGTTGCAACCCATCACTAATTTTATTTACCAGTATGAATGGGTTTGCTCGTTTAGTATATTCTTTTTCATCTACCCTATGACTCAAAATACTGGCAGTTGACACCAAAGGTAAAGGAGAAATTTGGGCTGTAGCTTTGTTGACAGAGCCAATGGTGATTGCCATTGTCCCGGCGATCGCTAAAAATCGAAGTATCATGAAAACACCTCCTTGTGTCAATGGGGAAATAGAAACTGGCTATAACCCATAATCCATAACCCATTACCAATCAGTTGCTACAATACCAGAGAATGATCGAAAAGCCAAAAGTCAGATAGGGCGTTAACATTGCTCATACTAAAGGTGAAGCTAGTTTCCCAGACTTTATCCTCCGCTGGTTACTAATTACCAGAAAATATGGCTAGGAATAAGAAAACCTTGTACAGTACGTAAAGACCTCAAAATGAAATTAAAATTTAATTAAAATTTAATTAAAATTTTGAGGTTATACTAACATAGTCCCTTCGGGAGACTGTGTGGAATAATGACCGAATCATCATCTTTTAGAGGATAATTTTCATGACTGTAGCTGCTCCCTTAAAGCACGAGGTTAAAGACCTCGCTCTCGCTCCCTTGGGAAGACAACGTATTGAATGGGCTGGACGAGAAATGCCCGTATTGAAGCAAATCCGCGATCGCTTTGCTGTTGAAAAGCCTTTTGCTGGTTTACGCTTAGTTGCTTGCGCCCACGTTACTACAGAAACCGCACATTTAGCGATCGCTCTGAAAGCTGGTGGGGCTGATGCTGTATTAATTGCGAGTAACCCCTTATCAACTCAAGATGACGTAGCTGCAAGTCTTGTAGCTGATCATGGAATTGCTGTATTTGCTCAAAAAGGCGAAGATAGCGCCACCTATAACCGCCACGTGCAAATAGCATTAGATCATCGCCCCAACATCATTGTTGATGATGGTAGCGACGTGGTAGCAGAATTGGTCCAACATCGTCAACACCAAATAGCAGATTTAATTGGTAGCACCGAAGAAACCACCACTGGTATCGTGCGGTTACGCGCCATGTTTAAAGAAGGCGTTCTTACATTCCCCGCGATGAACGTCAACGACGCAGACACCAAGCACTTCTTTGATAACCGCTATGGTACTGGTCAATCTACCTTAGATGGAATTATCCGCGCTACAAATATTTTGTTAGCTGGTAAAACTGTTGTAGTTGTCGGTTATGGCTGGTGTGGTAAGGGTACAGCCCTCCGCGCCCGTGGCATGGGTGCAAACGTCATCGTTACCGAAATCGATCACATCAAGGCTATTGAAGCCGTTATGGACGGTTTCCGTGTGCTACCAATGGCAGAAGCAGCGCCTCACGGTGATATCTTCATTACTGTCACAGGTAACAAGCACGTCGTTCGGGGTGAACACTTCGATGTCATGAAAGACGGTGCGATCGTTTGTAACTCTGGTCACTTCGATTTAGAACTTGATTTGAAATATTTGGCTGCTAATGCTAAGGAAATCAAGGATGTCCGTCCTTTCACAGAAGAGTATAAATTGACAAATGGTAAATCCGTAGTTGTACTCGGACAAGGACGTTTGATTAATTTGGCTGCTGCTGAAGGACACCCCAGCGCAGTTATGGATATGAGTTTTGCTAACCAAGCATTAGCTGTTGAATACCTGGTGAAGAATAAGGGTAGTTTAGCTGCTGGTTTGCATTCTATTCCTAGAGAAGTGGATGAAGAAATTGCTCGTTTGAAGTTGCAAGCTATGGGGATTTTCATTGATAGTTTGACAGCCGAGCAAATTGACTATATCAATTCTTGGACTTCTGGAACTTAATCATTTAAAAGCGATGACAGGGAATTAATTCCCTGTCTATAAAATGTAGGGGTTTAGCAATTGGTGCCAACTTAACGTCAAACCGATAACCCAACTGGGAACGTAGCATGGAGGTTACAGTGATTAAAAATATTAGGATTCAAAATTTTAGATATTTTGAGGAATTAAAAATATCTGGTTTCGACAAAATTAATTTAATTAGTGGAAAAAATAATATTGGTAAAACTGCATTATTAGAAGCATTATTTCTTAATAGTAAACCAAGACCAGATACTATTTTTTTACTAAGACAAATAAGAAGAGAATCATCAAAGTTTAGACAATCTTTACCAGAAAATACTTGGAATTACTTCTTTTTTGAAGAAAATAAAAATAATCCAATAGAGATTGAAGCTATCCTAGAAAATGATTCATCCAAAAAAATTGAAGTATTTGTAGATGAATTTGTGCAAAATTTAGAAGATACATATCAACAGGATAATAATGATGATAACGAAAAACTTATCAGTCTTTTTTCAGGAAGTGAGTCTGTAAAATCTGTAATGCACCTAAAAACAACAATTAATAATGGAGAAGCATTTGAAACATTAATCATGTCTAGTGTTAAGGGTATTATAGCCAGAGATATTAAAGTTCCTGATATTAAAGATGCTTTTTTTATCCCCTCCTTCTTAAGAGTTGGTAGCAGGGAACTGGCAGAGGAATTTGATAAATCTCGTTTAAAAGATAAAGATCAAGAACTTCTCAGCACCTTTCAAGTTATTGATCCTTCTATTATTAGTATAGAGACAATGACTATTGGTGAAGGAAATATTTGGGTGAAGAAAGAAGGAAAAAAAAGGTTGCCTTTAGCTTTGTTTGGTGATGCCATAAATCGTATCGCGGATATTATTTTAAGGATTGTGAATAATGAGAATAGTATTATATTAATTGATGAGATAGAAAATGGTATTCATCACTCAAATCAAGTTGCTTTTTGGAGTATTTTGTACAGATTAGCTAGGGATTTAAACATACAAATATTTGCTACAACTCACAGTTTAGAAATGATTAAATCTTTTATTGAAGCTGGTGCTGAGTATGAAAATATGGCTGCTCATTTTGAGTTAACTAGAAATGTGAAAACTGGTAAAATAGTTGCTATTAAGAGAGATTTAGATACTTTAGAGTATGGTATAAGTCACAATAAGGAGGTCAGAGGTGAGTAGCAATATTTTGATTGTAGAAAGTAAAAATGATCAATATTTTTTACAGGCAATTATTCGTTACCTTAATTTTAATATAGAAGTTGCTCCTGCAATTATGATTTCTGAGGATGATTATAAATCCATGGAAGGGTTAAGTCCTAAAGAACTCAAAAAAGCTCTTTATGATTTAAAAGCGGATATACAAAAAGGTAAAGTTGAACGAATAGGTATTGTTATTGATATTGATGATAAACAAGAAATTGAGAGAATTAATTTTGTTAATGATTGCATTCAAGCAGTTTTTCCACGAACACAATTATTGACAAAAATTAATAATTTTGTGGATATAAATTTTGATAGTTTTAATTTTCAACTAGCTTGTTACTTTACGAATGTTAATGGAGAAGGAGAGTTAGAAACAGTTTTAAAAACGATTAAGAAAGAAAATTCGATTTATGCTGACTGCTTAGAAAGTTGGAAAAGTTGTTTAGCAAGTCGTGGAAAAGAAATCAAAATTAAGGATTTTAATAAGTTTTGGGTTTCTATATATTTAAGATTTGATACTTGTTCCAAAAGAGAAAGAAATCAAGCAAAGGAAAAATGTAGTTTTAAATATGCAATGTCCGATAAATCAAAAATATGGGATTTTGAACATCCTATATTAAATGATTTGAAGGCTTTTTTGCAGATGTTTAGTTAATTAATCTATATTTTTCGGTTTCTCCAATGTTACAAAAAACCGAAGAACTTTTTACCTTAGTTCAGGATTTTACGGAAATTTGAGAAACACTAATTGGAGAATTTGATGAGGAATTTTTTAATATTTGAAAGTTATGTAGGTTGGGTTGAGAAAACCCAACATCTTTATAATTTTATTGCGTTGGGTTGCGCTTTGCTTAACCCAACTTACAAATATAATACAGAGCCATTACTTAAAAAATAAGGTATTATCTAAGATAAAATATCACTTTAAAATTTTATGTCAGCAAAAGATATATTTCACAATACAGTTAAAATAGCCTTAGAAAAAGATAATTGGCTAATTACTCATGATCCTTTATCTTTTGAACTTACTGAAAAAGTTAAAGTGAGAATAGACTTAAGTGCAGAAAAGTTAATTACTGCGGAGAAAGATAATCAAAAAATAGCTGTAGAGGTAAAAAGTTTTATAGGACTTTCAGCCATTTCTGAATTTCATACAGCTATTGGTCAGTTTTTAAATTATAAGGTAGTATTAACACAGAAAGATCCTCACAGGATATTATATCTAGCTATATCTCAAGATATATATGAAGGATTTTTTCTAGATTCTTTTATTCAAACTGTTTTACAAACTTATGACATTAAGTTATTAGTGTTTGATGTGAAAAGGGAGGAAATCTTACTATGGAAACATTAAATTATCGAGAAATAGTTAAAAATTTCATTCAAAAGTATGCACAGGAAGAATGTGTAGAAGATTCAGAAAATATCGAACTTGTTTTTGATACCGAAAGGGATGTTTATTTATTATTGGTTACAGGATGGAAAGATGAAGAGAGAATTTATTGGTTTCCCATTCATATTAGTATTAAAGATGGAAAAATTTGGATTGAAAGAGATTTTACGGAAGAAGGAATTCCTCATCAATTAGTTGAGTTAGGTGTGCCGAAATCAGATATTGTTTTAGGTTTTAGATCACCTTATGTGAGACAGTTTACTGGTTTTGCATCAGTTTAGATTTTTTATTCATTGTTTTTATGTCAGCAAAAGATTTTTTTCATAATGCAGTTAGGTTAGCTTTAGAAAAAGATGGTTGGTTGATTACTCATGATCCTTTATCATTTACCGTAGATGGTCTTGACTTTAGAATTGATTTAGGAGCAGAAAGACTATTAGGAGCAGAAAAGGAAGGTCAAAAAATAGCAGTTGAGATAAAATCTTTTTTAGGTCAATCTGAAGTTACTGAATTTCATATAGCTTTAGGACAAACACTTAATTACCGTTCTGTTTTAAGAAAAAAAGAACCCAACCGGAACTGAATTTCATACAGCTTTAGGACAAACACTTAATTATCGTACTGTTTTAAGAAAAAAAGACCCCGACCGCATTTTATATCTAGCAATCGGTAATGAAATATACAAAGAGTTTTTTCTCATCCCATTTATTCAAGAAATCATTGCTGAACATCAATTAAAATTATTGATTTTTGAAATTATTAAACAGGAGATTGTTTTATGGAAGGAATGAATTATCCTGAATTAGTAAAAACTGTATTAGCAAGACATACAGAAAATCATGCTTCCAAAGAGACAGAAAAGGAGTTAATGTTTGATTGTGAAAGAAATAGTTATTTAGTAGTTCATGTAGGATGGGAAAATAATGAAAGGGCTTATGGGACAATTATTCATGTAGATATTAGAGATGGAAAGATTTGGATTCAGAGAGATTTTACAGAGGAAGGGGTAGCTAGTGAGTTGGTAGATTTGGGAGTACCAAAAACGGATATTGTTTTAGGTTTTAAGCCACCTTATATGAGACAGTTTACTGATTTTGCATCGGTTTAGATTTTTTATTCAATTTTTATAACTTGATAATAACTTGATTTTTTGGGGATATGTGTTTTGCTTATCCCTTTTTTTTCGCGCAAAGACGCTAAGGAGCAAAGTTGTAGTCTGGATATTACTACATATATAATTTAGTCGTTGTATAATATAATTGGGCTGAAGATTATAAAATTTTAAACTTATGCAAATTACAAGAGTAGCAACTGGTGCTGGAATGCCTCATGGTAAAGGACACTCTAATTCTTGGAAAGATTTTTCTACAAGTGATTATTCAGGGACTATCTATCGAGGAGGGTATGTATATTATAGGTGTTCCAAAAAGTTTAGCTCAGAAAAAAGAGAAGCAAAGTCTTTAGGAACATCCAACACTCAACAAACCCCAGGCGTACCTAATTCCAGCAAGTTACGCTTAGACAAAAGAAAAGCAAAATCTTTACATAAAAAAACGAAAGTTAGAAAATTTAGGAAATTGATGGAAAATGTACAAATTTGCTAATGTAAGAAGACGGTAATAAAAAATAAGCTATTACGCATTTATTTTATTTGATTAAAATCTTTACTAAAACAATGTTAGGCTGCTAAATATTAAATTTAGCTACGTAATAGCTTATCTTAATTATCATCTATTAAATTGTAATATAGGGTTATTTAGCATTAAAAATAGGATCAAATATGAACGAAAAATTACAAAAATCAATCGAAAAAATAAATAAGCTTTATCGTGGAGAATCCGCTATAACAGCTTGGCAAATAGGTGAAGAAATAACGAAAATGTATGAGCAATATCCAGAGAAAAAAAAGTTTTTTAATTTTTTAGATGACAACACACCATATTCTCAAGACTTGGCAAGAAAATACATGAAAATTCACGATTTGATTCCTTTGGAAGATATTAAAAAAGCTAAAAGCATACTAATGGGACATCTATATACATTAATAAAAATGAATAAAGATGAAATAAAATTTTTTTTACAAGCTTTACAAAGACTTGAAGAAAATCAATATATTCGTAGTTCCAATATAGAACTTAAAAACTATTATCGTGTTGATAATATTGCAACAATCATTGCGCTAAGAAAGCAGAATGAATCTGATTATGATACTCCAGAAAAAATAGAAACTTATCTACTGCATCACTGCATAATTCCTGAGTACAAAAAAAAGTTTAATGATAATCCAAAACCTGATAGTACAGGTCTTCCTCTAAGAACTAGCGATAAATTTTTTGGTTTGGAGAAATTTTATCAAAACGAGCCAAAAGATGAACAATCTACTGTTGCCCTATTTTGTACTATGTTTCATGTTATAGCAAATAAAGATTTTAAGTTTAAATATGGTAAGGATACCATAAGTTTTTCACAAATAATTTGGATTAGAGAAAAATTTCCAGATGCGCGATTAAAATTTGATAAATACGATTCTAAAGGAAATTGTACAGGTAATATAGAACTATTCATAGAATTTGAATACAAAAGTAATAACTTTATCAAACATTTCCATCATATAACTGCTAAAAAATATGCAGAAATGATTATATGTTGGGAAAATAATTGGGGTGGAGAAAAACCTTATGCCTATATCTTATCTCTTAAAGAATTACTGGAAACAGGAGAAATTAAATTGCACAATTTTGGCAATTAGATATGTATATTCAGATGTAGGTTGGGTTGAGGAACGAAACCCAACATCATTATAATTTTATTACGTTGGGTTGCGCTTCGCTTATCCCTGTAAAAATAACCTAAAAATATTGAGTTTTTGCTTGTTGAATACGAATTCTAGCTAGTTCATAAGCTTGGTTTCTAATATAGTCTAAATATACTTTTTTAGCATCCAAACCTGAAATACATCTAAAGTTTTTATCTGCCGACGCAATTTTCATTGCTTCAACTGAACCCTCAATTGTATTACCTTTTAATAAATGATAATAAAAAGTTTGATAAGCTATTAAACCCTCGTTAAATCCTAATTCATTGTCATTTCCTATTAAAATACCAAAATTTTCTCTTTCATAAGGATGCATAGCCATTTGACATCCTGAAAAACCATAACAACTACACATACAAATAATTAAATCATTTGACATTATTTTTATTAAAAAAAATAGTTTTTTTCTCAACTCTGCCCAAGTTATAAATTCACCATTAGAAAACTGTATACAGTGTTCATTACCATGCATACTAAAGTGAAGAATAGGAAATGCTTCCTTGTTCAAGATAGTCTCATAAAGGTTTAAGGTAATTGCTTTAATAAATTCACTTTTACTAGTTACATAAAAATATTCATGATTAATATCCAAAAAATTTAAAGATTGTGCTAACACCTGACCTAAAGCCAGATTGTTACGATTTCTAATATCTTCTGGTCGTAATGATTCAATGATATAAACGAACAATTGCATTTTAAATTGTCTCCTTAATATTCAGTAGGGTTTAAATGGTACAACAGTATTTAGATGTAAGGTTGGGTTGAGGAACGAAACCAAACACCTCTATAATTTTACCATGTTGGGTTAAGCGAAGCGCAACCCAACCTACGAATTATTACTAGGTAAAAAATAATGATAGTAGGATAGAAGTTAATGTAAAAAAATGATAAAATAAAGTAATGTCAAAAAAGCGTAAATTACTGGAGAAAGTTCTTTCAGGATCTAAAAATCTTCAATTTGATGATTTAGTGACTTTAGTTGAAGCCTTTGGTTTTTCCCTATCACGTATCAGATGATCTCGAATCATCGCATTTAAAATAACTAACATTTTATGAACGCAAGCAGTAATGGCCAATTTTTTGGGTTTACCACGTTCAACCAAGCGCTCA
>LJOT01000033.1 GCA_001672075.1 Anabaena sp. CRKS33 | reverse complement strand
TTTTCACAATTAAGCCGTCAGGAGATAGAAGCAATGTTTTTAGTCAGTGATATTAAGCAAACAAGAGTATATCAAGAAGCAAAGCAGGAAGGTAGACAGAATGGTGAAATGATTTTATTAATACGTCAGTTATCGAAAAAATTTGGAAAATTAAAAGATATTTACATCGAAAATATCAATAGTTTGAAAATAGAACAACTGGAAAAGTTGGCAGAAGCATTATTAGATTTTACAGAGATTAATGACTTGGAAACATGGTTAAAATCTGAGATAGACAAGTAAGTTTATTTAATTGTCAGAATCAGGATACCCAGGATTAAAGGATTTACAGGATGTTATTGGATGATTTTTGGTGGGGAGTTGGTGATTTTAATTGTCTGAATCAGGATATCCAGGATTTGAGGATGTACAGGATGTTATTGGATGATTTTTGGTGGGGAGTTGGGGATTTTTCAGGATGTTTTTGAATGATTGTTTTTGAATAATTTAAACCATCTATAAACTACCATCCTGTCAATCCTTTAATCCTGGTTATCCTGATTCTGACAAAGGCAATTTTTATCACCAAACAAACCATCTATAAATTACTATCCTGTACATCCTTTAATCCTGGTTATCCTGATTTATGACAAATACAACTTTCATCACCAACAAATCACCAACAAACTATCTATAAACTGCTATCCTGTACATCCTTTAATCCTGGTTATTATCTCGACTTCGCTCGATAACCACCTGATTTGTGACAATTAACGCATTCCTAAAACATTCTACGCACTCAAACTTACAACATCTATAAAACGCGCAACTGCGAGATTTTTGCGGTTGAGTTTAATTTTTTCAATTTGATGCAATGTTTCTGCACTCATGTAACTTTCACCACAATGAGGACAACTAATAATAGGTACATTTTCAATTAGTAGTAATTCTTCTCCTTTTCCATAGGTTCTGGTAACATTGCGGATATGTACACCTTCGCTATTACAGATGTCGCATTTCATATTTCTATGACCTGATTTTAAACTATGTATACTGTAATGATAATTAATTTTCCCGTTAAACTGAGTTTAGTGATAATTTCAATTTCTACTCCATCGGTGGTTACTCCTCTAATGCGATATTTTGATTCTGCGGTAACTCTATCTTTTTGACGTTCTATAATTTCACCATTCAGGATACTTTGTTCGATGTCATATATTGTTAAGTTATCATCATTCATTTCTTCTTCTGCATGAAGTGTCATTACATATTGAAGTGATGTAATTTTCTCTCTTATTGTTTGTAATATTTGATCAAACATGACATGATTTATGTTGGTTTTCAGGATAGGTAATGTCTAGTATCACAGTCCTGTTAATCCTTTAATCCTGGTTATCCTGATTCAGACTTCATATTTTTGTCTGTAACCGTTAAATATTTCAATAAATAGGTGAACGGAAAAAAACCGACATAAGTAACGAAAAGTAAAGTTGCCTGAAACCTCTTTTTTGTTCCCTGTTCCCTGTTCCCTGTTCCCTGTTCCCTGTTCCCTGTTCCCTCGCTATGACGACAATTTTTAACGCCAACCTACAGATTACAGATTACAGATTACAAATCTGGACGCGACAGAAGAACACTAGCAACTCCTCCCCAACCATACAACCAACACCAGAAGACTCCACTCCCCCACTCCCAATAACTCCGGGGTAGGTGGGCTTCTGGTGCTGTGATATCAAAAGTAATATTACTGTAGTTCAACCAATTACCTCCGTTTCTCCATCCTACCTGATCTCCAAAAGCTTCCCAAATTTTATCTTTGTAGTTTCTCGTTCCCCCCAAGCCTTGATAAATGCGTTTTTGCACTGAAAACCCAAAACGCCCGTTACTGTATTTTACCCAGAACTGGTCAATGGTGTGGAGGTCTTCCTTGGGAAAATTATCAACACTGGGAATATCTAACCAACCTTCTGTTTTCCGGTTTCCCACCGCTAATATTACTTGCCTTGTTTCCTCGTCCGCTTCCTGCCACTTTTTTTGTGCAAGTAGGTCACGTAGTTTTGTATAATCCCGTTCTACGGCTGTTTTCAACGCCTCCTGTGGTGGTATTGCTTGGGGTTGAGATTTATGGGATACTTGCTGATATTTGTCATTATGGGAATGATTTAGATCTTGTAAAACTTTTTCAGCAGACTGATAACGCTGTTGAGCTTCTTTTTGTAATAGCTGATCTAAAATTTGCCCCAATTCTGAACTCAGGGGTGATTGTAAATGATTACGCCATTCTTTTACCCATTTATAACCATCTTCCTGCCAAAGTTGCCAAGGGTGAACTCCTGTTAACAAATGAAAACAAGTTACACCAATACTATACAAATCACTAGCAGGATATACTTTACCATCCTGCATCTGCTCTAAAGGTGCGTATCCAAAAGTACCAATTGATGTGCCTGTTTTAACTGTTCCCTGTAATTGCTTGGATGCGCCAAAATCAATTAATATAAATTTGCCATCACTACGACGACTCATGATATTTTCTGGTTTAATATCCCGGTGAATAATACCTTGATTATGAAATACTGTGAGAACTGGCAATAAGTCCTGTAATAAAGTGCGGATTTTTGACTCGTTGAATATTCCCTGATTTTCTAATTCTGTGAGTAAATTCTCACCATCAATAAATTGTTGTACCAAATACAGGCGACTATTTTCTGTAAAATAGGCTAGTAAGGCGGGAATTTGGGGATGTTCACCGAGTTGTTGTAATTGCTGTGCTTCTTGTAAAAATAATTCTGTAGCTTTTTTTAGTCCCGCTGTTCCCTGGGTTTGGGGTGCAAGTTGTTTAACTACGCACTTTTCATCTAATTTGTCAATATCTACCGCTAAATAAGTTTTAGCAAATCCTCCACCACCCAAGGGTTTAACTGGTTGATAGCGGTTTCTCAACACTACTAAGGGAACTCCGCAGTTGGTACAAAATTTGGTCTGTTCAGGAAGGGGTGGGTTATGACACTCTGGGTTGAGACAGCATATCTGGTTCATAGCTGGGTGGTAGTAGATACAGCAGAGATTAATTTAAGTATATTCTCATCATTTATTCTGATGATTATATCATTACCCAGATCCCGGAATTCTTTAAGAAGTCCGGGATATGAAAGATTAAGCTACAACTTCCGCTGGTTTTGCTTCCGGTAATAAGCGTTTCATACCTTGCTTGACAAAGGCTTCCAAAATAGCCATTTTCTGGTCTTGTTGGAATACTGTTGGTAAAACTTGGCGTAATTTCTCCAGATTTAAGGCATCTCCCGATTCTAAAGCAATTTCTTGCTCTTGGAAATATTCTATTAAACTTAATCCTGCTACTCTGGTTAGGTAAGCAGCGCTAACTCCCTCTACCATTCCTCCAGCGACAAAGGTAGCAACATTAGTTTTTAGAATACCCGTTACAGCTTTAGTTGAAAGTTCCACCAAACCTAATTTTAACATCAAACTTCCCATGGTTTTGGCTATTTGTTGTCCTTGTTCCCAGGAAATTTTCTGCTGATAAATATTACCCAAGTCTATCACCATTTGAGAATTAATGGCCGCAGTGGCGAGAAGATCCAACCCAGGTACAGGGTTAGCAAAGGCCGCTGCCGCTGCAATCCATTGATATTGTTCTATGATGGGTACAGAGCAATCGCGTCTCAGACCATTTAAACAATTTTTAGCTTGACTCTTCAACAATAATACTTGACGATGTGTAGTATTACAAACTAGTTGTTCTCCTTGTTGTTCAATAATTGCCCCTAATTGTTGTGTTAACTGCTGGATATCTGGCATTGGTTGTTCTATCCATTCCTGGAAAGAACCATCTTCTTGATGTTTTCGCACTTTCACAGTTACCGGACAGGCCGCAGTCCCAACTACATTTACACCCACGCGCTGTTTTAATGATTGTAGCACTGTAGCGCGTTCTGAAGGTTGATATTGATCTTGTTTATTGAAAACCAGCAATGTGGGCTGTTTTGCGGTTTTTAACTGTTCCCAAACCTGAAATTCTGAATCTGTCAAATCACCGTTAGTCAGAAATAAGACAACATCAGATTTCTGAATTTCTGATAAAGTAACGACATCAGAATTTTCACTAAGTGCCGAAAATAAAGCCGCTGTTTCCGTAAAATGTAAGGACATTTCTGGAAAAATTGAGGTATTTTTCAGAACTTTGATAATCGTAGTTTTACCTACAGATTTGCCTCCAGTAACTGCCACTGTAATTTCCTTTCTTGCCAATTCTAAAGGCAATTTAGCGAGATTTTCGCGGAGAATTGCTAGAGAAGGATGATAGGCTGCTTCTTGAGCAATTTGATTAATTATTACCTCTGTTTGAGCGATCGCTTTTAGTACAACCTCTCGACTTACAAGTATATCATTTAGCTGTTCACCTAATGGAGGCTGATTTTTCCGCAATAACCATAAACCCCCACCAACAGCCAAAGCAGTTAAAATTCCCAACTCTCCTACTTGAACTATTGAATCATGCCAACTGTCTAACATCCACAGGGAGAACGATAGTCCTAGTCCTCCCACTAATATTGGTCGCTGTAACTTCACAATTTGTGATTCTCCACGCCAGGAAAAGGCTTTTACTTCACTTTAGTTCAAAATCTACCACTCGGATTGCCGTTAGTGAACAAACGTCTTTTTGTCCCGGAAACTAGCAACAGGTTAAAAACATTTTTTCTGCTGCTTATAAACAGTGCATCAATTTTTTTTGATTAATTGTTGTATCTAATGGTAAAGTAAATATTGACATATCAATTTTTTTTGAAATAATAGGTAAATAGGATCAATATTCTACTCACTAATTATACAGGAAAATTCAGTGAATAACACAGCAAAAAAATTAGTCCTAACTCTGGGAATGTTGTTATTAACAACCAGTTGCACAACTACGTCTAATTCTGCCGATAATATTCAACAACCAACTAAAGCCACAAAAGTTATCAACTCTACTAATACCACACCAATAAAAGTAGATGGTTCTAGTACCGTATATCCCATTACCCAGGCTGTAGTTAAAGCATATCAAGCCGACCCCGGAAATAAGAGTCAAGTACAAGTAAATATTTCGGGTACTAGTGGTGGGTTTGAAAAATTCTGTGCTGGTAAAACAGATATCAGTAATGCCTCTCGGCCAATTAACCAGTCAGAAATGGCAGCTTGTAAAAAAAACGGCATTAGCTACATAGAATTACCCATAGCTTTTGATGCCCTAACTATTGCTGTTAACCCCCAAAACACCTGGGCAAAAGATATCACAGTAGCCGAATTAAAAAAAATCTGGGAACCTGGGGCAGAAGGAAAAATTACAAAATGGAATCAAGTCCGTAGTTCTTGGCCAGACCGCCCAATTAAATTATATGGTGCTGGTGATAAGTCTGGGACTTTTGACTATTTTACCGAAGCAATTGTTGGTAAAGCCAAAGCCAGTCGCAAAGATTACATAGCCAGCGAAGATGATCAAGTTTTAGTTGCGGATATTAATAAAGATCCTGATGCCTTGGGTTACTTTGGTTATGCTTACTACGCAGAAAACAAAGATAAGTTAAAAATCCTAGCAGTTAATAACGGTAAAGAGGCTATTTTACCATCATCAGAAACAGTAGAAAAAGCTAAATATCAACCACTTTCTCGACCTTTATTTATATATGTGAATCTGTGGTCTAGTCAAAACAAAACCATAGTTTACAAGTTTGCAGACTTCTACATTAAAAACGCAGCGAAAACAGCAGTTTCTGTGGGCTATGTGCCTTTATCAGAGGAAGCTTACAAACTTGATTACGTTCATTTATACAAAGGCAAAGTTGGAACAGTATTTGGTGGTAAATCAGAGTTTAACCTGACTCTGGGGCAATTATTACGTAAACAAAAGCAATTTTAAGGATTAATAAAAATCATGGCAATTAAAGTAGGAATAAATGGATTTGGGCGCATGGGAAGGTTATCCATTCGTGCTGGTTGGAATTGGCCAGAAATAGAATTTGTCCACATTAATGAAACCAAAGGTGGAACAAAAGCAGCAGCACATTTACTCAAATTTGATTCTGTACATGGGCGTTGGACACCAGAAGTAGAATCTGGAGAAAACCAGGTTATTATTGATGGTAAATATCTAAGTTTTACTGAACATTCCCAACCGGGTGAAGTTCCTTGGGAAGACCTTGGTGTTGATATAGTTTTGGAATGTTCTGGTAAGTTTAGAACACCTGCTACCCTTGACCCTTATTTTCAAAGAGGTGTGCAAAAAGTAATTGTCGCTGCACCTGTTAAAGAAGAAGCTTTAAATATTGTCATGGGAGTGAATGATCACCTCTATGAACCTGAAAAACATCATTTATTAACAGCAGCTTCTTGTACTACCAATTGTTTAGCCCCAGTCGTAAAAGTAATTCATGAAGGCTTGGGAATTAAACATGGAGTAATTACCACAATTCACGACAATACTAATACTCAAACTATTGTAGATGCACCTCATAAAGATTTGCGTCGGGCTAGGGCTACAAGTATGTCATTAATTCCCACTAGTACAGGTTCAGCTACAGCTATTGGTTTAATTTATCCAGAATTGAATGGTAAATTAAATGGTTTAGCAGTGCGTGTACCTTTGTTAAATGCTTCCCTCACAGATTGTGTATTTGAAGTGGTTCGTCCTACCACAATAGCCGAAGTTAATGGTTTATTAAAAACGGCATCTACACAAGAACCATTAATAGGAATTTTAGGTTATGAAGAACGTCCTTTAGTTTCTATTGATTATAAAGATGATCCTCGTTCTGCAATTATTGATGCCCTTTCGACAATGGTTGTCAATCAAACTCAAGTCAAGATATTGGCATGGTATGACAATGAATGGGGTTATGCAAATCGCATGGTGGAATTAGCCCAAAAGGTGGCTTTAAGTTTGCACAAATAATGGTTTTTTATAAAGGTTGTGGGGTATTCAATTTACCCCATTTCTCTAACTTTTGACTCGTACTATATTGACAATTTTGAATTTTTAATCATGGCTTCTACTACAGTTTCTAATTCTAATTTCAAGAATTATATTTTGGTGACACTGGCATATTGGGGCTTCACTTTGACCGATGGGGCTTTGCGAATGTTGGTGTTACTCTATTTTAATCAAATCGGTTATACACCCATCCAAATTGCTTTTTTGTTCCTGTTCTATGAGGTATTTGGAGTTGTTACAAACTTTCTCGGCGGTTGGATTGGTTCTCAGTTTGGTTTAAAGGTGACTCTTTACACTGGCATTGGGTTACAGGTGTTTTCTTTGATGATGCTGTCTTTTCTTAATCCAGCTTGGGTGCAGTGGTTCGCAGTCCTGTATGTGATGGTTGCACAGGCATTTTCAGGAATTGCTAAGGACTTAACCAAAATGAGTTCTAAAAGCGCTATTCGCTTGGTTGTGCCTCAAGATGCCCAATCTTCTTTGTTTAAATGGGTGGCTGTACTAACGGGTTCTAAGAATGCTTTGAAAGGTGTTGGTTTCTTTCTGGGTAGCGCCCTTCTCAGTTCTGTGGGTTTTATTAATTCCCTGTGGATTATGGCTGGGGGACTGGCTTTAATTATGTTTTCTGGGTTAATGCTGCCCAAGGGTATGGGTAAAATCAAGAAAAAGGTCAAATTTAGTCAACTTTTTTCTAAAAGCCCAGAAATCAATATTCTCTCGGCTGCACGATTCTTTTTGTTTGGGTCTAGAGATGTATGGTTTGTTGTGGCTTTACCAGTTTTTTTACGGAGGACTTTAGGCTGGTCTTTTTATCAGGTGGGAGGATTTTTGGCTTGTTGGGTGATTGGATATGGGATTATTCAATTTTTAGCACCAACACTCATGCAGCGTTTTGGTTCTGGCCGTCCACCCCAATCTCAAACTATTCGATTTTGGACATTTACATTAACCGCTGTTCCCGGTGCGATCGCTCTGGCATTACAATTAGGTTTACCTGCTAATCTGGTTATTATTGGTGGACTTCTGGTTTTTGGTGTGGTATTTGCTTTTAATTCCGCTGTTCACTCCTATCTGGTTTTGGCATTTACTGATGATGATAAAGTTGCCTTAAATGTCGGTTTTTATTATATGGCAAACTCCGGTGGTCGTCTTGTGGGTACTGTGTTATCAGGGTTGGTTTATCAAATATTTGGCTTAGTCGGTTGTTTATGGACATCAATGTTTTTCGTATTAGCAGCAGGTTTAGTTACCATAAAGTTGCCTAATCCTCAACCTAGTAAAGCTATAGCTTGGAAAGCTGGAGATGGAGACTAATATTTCCCAGACTAAAGATATGCTATGGAAACAGGTATATGCTACCCTAGTTGGATGACTCCAAAATTTATTTGACTTTAAATTTGGTAATGGGCAATTTGGTGACAGTTTTTGCCTCTTGCCTAAATATTAATTTACAATAAATACGCATTTTATCATCACAATACGATCCCCAACTTCTCCAACAAGTCGGAGATTTAAAACTAAAATTATAGAGGTAAATTACGTGGAATATGTAACTAAAAAAAACACTATAAAACGCCTTTCTTTTCTTGATCGGTTTTTGACATTGTGGATATTTCTGGCAATGGTTATTGGAGTTTGTTTAGGTTATTTTTTCCCGACTATAGAAGTTTTTATCAATCATTTCCAAGTAGGAACAACTAACATCCCCATTGCCATTGGTTTAATTTTGATGATGTACCCCCCATTAGCAAAGGTAAAATACGAGGAATTAGGTGATGTATTTCGTAATAGGAAAATTCTCGGACTATCATTATCCCTAACTTGGATAATGGCCCCAATAGTGATGTTTATACTTGCTATTCTTTTCCTACGGGATAAACCTGAATATATGACTGGTTTAATCTTAATTGGATTATCCCCTTGTATTGCTATGGTAATTGTCTGGAGTGATTTAGCTAAAGGTGATGCTGAATATACGGCCGCACTTGTTGCTTTTAACAGTATTTTTCAAGTTTTATTTTACAGCTTTTATGCCTGGTTTTTTCTTTCTATTTTACCGCCTTTATTTGGCTTACAAGGAAGTATTGTAAATATCAGTATTGGAGAAATTGCTAACAGCGTTTTTATCTATTTAGGCATTCCTTTCTTAGCTGGATTTATGACTCGCTTTATTTTAGTAAAAACTAAAGGTAAGCAGTGGTATCATCATCAGTTTATTCCCAAAATAAGCCCCATTACTTTAATTGCCCTCTTATTTACTATCGTGGTAATGTTTAGTTTGAAGGGTAATTTAATTGTGCAGATTCCTCTAGATGTTGTCCGCATTGCCATTCCCTTGATTATCTACTTTTTGTTGATGTTTTTTAGTAGTTTTTTCATGGCATGGAAAATTAATGCCGACTATGCAAAAGCTGCTAGTGTGGCATTTACCGCTGCTGGTAATAATTTTGAATTAGCAATAGCTGTGGCTATTTCTGTATTTGGGATTAAATCTGGTGTGGCTTTTGCTGCTGTAATTGGACCTTTGGTAGAAGTTCCAGTCTTAATTAGTTTGGTCACTGTATCTTTCTGGATTAAAAAGCAGTTTTTTAGGTTATCTTCCCCAATGGGATTATAATTAAATAGGTTTAATCTACTAGGTAGGTGAACGGAAAAAACCGACATAAGTAACGAAAAGTAAAGTTGCCTAAAACCTGTTCCCTGTTAAGAGTTCCCTGTTAAGAGTTCCCTTGTCATAACGACAATTTTTAACGCCAATCTACTTATTGATTTATTTGAATTTAATGAAAGTTGCTGATTTAATTATCTGGTTTGAAACATGGGCAAATCCCTCTTGGTGCGAAAGTTGGGATAATTGCGGTTGGCAAGTTGAACCCGGTATTTTAGACCAAGAAGCACGGGTTTTAGTCTGTCTAACTCCCACTTTAGCAGTTATCCAAGAAGCGATCGCTCTCCATGCTAATCTTATTTTCGCCCATCATCCCCTGATTTTTCATCCCGCTAAATCTTTCCGCACTGGGGAAGCTTTAACGGAAATCATGCGGTTAGCTTTTACCCACAATATTGGTATTTACACCGCCCATACTAATTTTGACCAAGTAGCAGATGGAACTGCTGATGTTTTAGCGCAAATTCTCCAACTTCAACAAGTATCACCCATTATCCCTACTCAATCGGGTTTAGGTTATGGGCGTGTAGGAATGCTTGAATCTACGTTAACATTACAAGAGTTACTTCATCATATTCAAATCCAACTAAATTCACCCCATTTGATTTTTTCACCTACAGCGGATTTAAAACAGAAAATTTCTCGTGTAGCGGTTTTAGGCGGTTCTGGGGCAGGTTTTATTTCAGCAGTGGTCAAAACTAATGCCCAAGTTTACTTAACTTCTGATTGTAAATTTCATCAATTCCAAGAAAGCCGTGATCTGGGTATGGTTTTAATTGATGCTGGTCATTATGCCACAGAACGTCCCGCTTGCGATCGACTAGTCCAGAAATTTCAAGCCCTTAACTTAGATTGGGTACAATTGAGTGAGCAAGATGAAGATTTTCGGCAGTTTTTAGCCTAAATTAGACAACTGACTGTAAATTATACATACCAGATAGCAAATAATGTTAAAATTCTGTCAAGAAATAGGAAATAATGTTATCATAGGTAAAAATAATGTTTCCATGGAAAATGGCTCACTTTCTCACAGAAAATATCAAGTCAAAAAAATATCTGTGTTGACAGTTTGCACAACCGTTCCACTAATGAGGTAAACTGAAAATTAAGACCCAAAATTTCATCTAGCACTAATGACTAAAAATAAGTGGTAAAATTGAGTCACTAAACTTACTGGTTTCCTGGTTTCTGACCGCGAACTTCACCTGTTAAAGGTTGATATTCCCGGCATCAAACCCAAATCTGACAGGTTTAACTACGTTGTATAAAAAGGCAGAAGCACTACATGCTACACCGCAAGATTTATCAACTGTGTTGCGACGGGCGGGAGGTATGTGTTTTTTTGCGGGATCAACAGCGCTGGATAGAGCGGGCCCGCATTATTGATATTGAGGGTGATTTAGTGACTTTACGCTATGAAACAGACGAAGAAGATGAAGTTTGTTCTTGGGAGGAAATGGTTCGTCTCGAAAGCATCGGATCTGTCACTCAAAAATTATCTTCAGTCCAACGCGGTAATATAGAACCGCTGACAACTGATGAATGTCCAGAAGCCGAGCGCATTCATAACCCTTATACTGACCTAAATCCAGACTAAACTAAACGCTTCTAAATTAAATTCACGTCAAGCGTTCAAAAGCAGGACAGTATCCGTCAAGGGTAACTTTGAAATTATATAAGGGGGCAGCGGAGTTCCAACACCGTTGTCCCCTTTGGTGTATGCAATTACCGCAGCAGTCAACATCACCAGCATGAGGACGAAGGCTATTTGAGTTTAATAATTCTCGTGGAGATAACCCCCGTAATACCAAATCTTCACCTTGCCAACGGGCTGCTATTAAACCCGTATCAGCAAATTGTCGCCAGCGTGGATCTGTTGTTAAGGTATCTGGAAGCGTAATAGTAATCACAGTTCCCAGTTCCGTCAATTCCCCCCCGTAATTAGTTTCTGGCGCATCTGGTTGTAAAAATGTCTCTCCAATCGGTAATTGTACTAAAGTTCCGGCGGCGGGTGAATGGACATGATAGCGGTTTTGTAATTCTTCTAAACAAGTTAAGTCCGCTAGGTAACTAGGAGAACCATGCACAAAAATAACGTGCTGAGGTCGTAAATTATGAATTAGCTGGGTTGTTCCAGGTCCATCACTATGTTGCGCTAACAGGTAAGTTTCAATTTTTGTTGGTACTAAATATTGCTGATTAAGCAGATTAGTCTTTTCCGGGACAAGAATCAGCCAATTACCGCTGTTTAGTTGGGCATACTTACGTAAATCTGCTGAATAATCTGTAATAACAATACAAGGAGATGTGCCTAAAGTTGCCAAATTTTCCGGCTTTAATCTTCTCACACGGGGTTTTACCCGTTCATCCCAAAATAAAGGTTGATGACGCGCAAAATTCTGTACTGAAGCGGGAAGATGGGTTAAAATTTCTAAATAAGCATCGCAACCAGTCCCTACCTCACCATCTACCCAAATGTCTAAATCCCTACCTGTAAAGTGATGATGGGAACGTAACAACATGAGTAATTCTTGACCTAAACCTAATACTGGAGTTGGTAAAATTACTGAAGAGTTCTCCCCTAGTCCGCTGGAACTGATAGCGCGATGAATCCTTTCTGCTAGTTGATTTTCTTGGTGACGACGATGGGGATGACGGGATGTACCATAACTACCTTCAATTAACAGCACGTCTAAATTTAAACCTCGTAATTCATCGAGTCGCAACCCTTCGACTAATCGGGAATTAGAGAGGAAAAAATCACCAGTATAAAGTAATTTATAATCTCTGTTGGGGGTGTGGTAAGTTAAGAGAATAGCCACAGCGCCCGGTAAATGTCCTGCGGGAAATAATTCTACTATTAAACCTGCTTTAATTTCTATAGGCGATCGCAATGGTAAGGCTTGACAAAATGAGGGAATATTCCCTAATTCTGCTTCTTTCCAATTTAGCGGTAATAACTTCGTTGTCACCTCACTAGCATATATAGGTAATGCTGGAAAAGCGTGATGTAGCGCAAATAAACCTCTAGCATGATCTGGATGAGCATGACTAACTATCACTAAATCCGCCGGTGTAGATGGACTAGCACATTGTGGTGATTTAGTCAAGTCCTTAGTTACAGGTAAAATATTTGCCAGGCCAAAATCTAGCAGAATTCGGTGGGGACCCATTCTGACTAGTAGACACACCCCTTCATTTTGATGCTGAACGCTGTAGGGCAAACATTGTAACTCATTGGCGGTTTCTTCAGCATCAATTGATATATTATTGATCATGATCCTCCCCTCAATCAAACTAATAGCTGAGAAAATTGGTTGTTAGCAATATTCCTCAGTAGAGTTGTGAAAGTTGGAAACGCCAATTATTA
Organism: Anabaena sp. CRKS33; assembly: GCA_001672075.1. Lineage (GTDB taxonomy): Bacteria > Cyanobacteriota > Cyanobacteriia > Cyanobacteriales > Nostocaceae > Dolichospermum. Next base: position 11,228 of record LJOT01000033.1, on the reverse strand, counting down.
CTCCTGTTAATGTGCAGAACCATTACCGTGATAGTTTTTGGAATCATAAAAGCCATTTTTCGTACCAAAGAATAAGCACGAAACCGTAAATATAACAGTTAAAACCACTAAAATCAGCTTGACATCCATAGATTTTTGACCGTTGACTCAAGACCCTTATATCTTAATAGAGTGTTTTTGCTTTTGGGTAAAATCAGCAGAAAATCTTTACCATGGTGAGTTTATTCTGAAGATACACATAAGATACGTAGGGTGCTATATTGTGATTGTGGTCATTTTTATGAGGGTTTAGCATTACTAAACCCTTAGCATAACCGAAAAATTGCCATCAGAAATACTTTACTACCTTACCTGATCTAACCAAACCTGCAAATCATGGAGACTGGTAAAATCCAATAATGCCTCGCTGAGACTTACTAGTACAGGTAATGGTAAAACAGAAATAGAATCATGTGCATCTGCTGGTAATTCTCCAAACCGTTTAGTTAACAGTCGAATTACTAGATTTAAAGTTGCTTGTTGTAGTCCTTCTTGTAGTCCTTCTTGTAGTCCTTCTTGTCTTCCTTCTTGTCTTCCTTCTTGTCTTCCTTCTTGTCTTCCTTCTTCCCGTGCCTCTTGTTTAATTTCCTGGTAAGCGCGACTTTTTTCTAATGAAATTCCTAGCATTGCTTGAACCTCCCTTAAACTGAGTTTTTCAAATCTATACATCATTATTGTCGTCACCATTTCTATTATGACTTGACTTGATGATGATGACAGTTCTTGACTGCTTTTAGTCAATAAATACCTAGCTGCTTCTGGTGCTTGACTTTCCCCTAAAGTCGTGAGTACCATCAATCCCACCCATACAGGTAATTGTCGAATATCTCCCAGTTCATCTAAATATATTCTATGAACTTGTTCGCTAGTTAGCAATCCCCGATGAGGATATATTTTACTTTGTTCTCTATTACGAGATGGATAAATTATAACTGCTTGCCAATCACTAAATCTACTGCTGTTACGATAGAAATATAAATGAGATTCCGCAAATACTCTTTCATAAAGTTGTTCATCTTTTTGAAACTGCACCTCACAAAAATACACAGTCCCCGGAATATCATTTTCTGGTGGTAAAAATACCCCGTCAATTTCAAATTTAGGTTCTTTGACCGCTACGGAATCAAATCTATAAACATCAGCATTTTTTGGGGGATTTGCTAATAACTGAAACAGTACAGACGGATATTGTTGGAATAGTTTATAAAAAATGGAATCTCTACGCATTTAGCACCCCGTATTTTGTAACCAGAAAAGCAGTTGAGGAAGCGAGAAATTATTCACCCCTTTATAAGATATTTATAAGACAATATCTTCTCCACGCTCGGTAAAGCGGACATCTTTAATTTTCCACTCAGAATTACTAATTAGGGTTTTACGAACACTACTAAACAATGCAAACTGTTCACAACTCGAAAGAGACAATAATTGTCTTTTTGATTCCGCTGATACTCGAATATCAACAATAGCAATACCATTTTTCACATTTATACGATAACCAGATACACTAAAATCTGCTGTATTTTGTTCTTTGAATATTTTACCTATAGCTTCATTCATGGGTTCTGCTGCGGAAACCTCGGCTTTTTTAGGAATTAGCTCTTGACATTGATCATCACTTATGTATAGGGTAACGTTGGTAGTTTTCCCGGAGATAGCTTTACTATCGGAATTGGTGGAATATGGCTCAATTCGGGGAATAGGAGACTTTTCTGGTTCTTTTTCAGGAATGGGATTAATGTTGTTATTGGGTGTAGTTTCTGGAGTTGGGTTATTAGCGGTATTGTTAGCATCACAACTGCTAATAACAGTGCAGGACACGACTAGAAATAATGATAAAATGGCTTGTTTGTAATTATACATATAGCAATTCCGTTGGATTTTTACAAGAAAATTTATCAGGGGAAGGAAAGAAAAAACCTTAATATCAATGATAACTACCTTTGTTCCCAAATATAAAGTTAAGGTAGGGTTAAGTTTAGGGTTAAAGAAAATAAATTTTATTTTTTGGTATACTTTTGTAATAAAAAAGCGAATTATTGTTTAAATTATTGATTTAATAATGGTTTTTATGATAGTAACTAAAAAGTTGATTGAACTTTGATGTTATTAGGATCAAATGCTGCTACTACAATATAATTGGCACGTTACCTCCTTGCTTGCTCAGTCCTCCTCAAGTTCTGACGGCGCTGGAGAAAATATTGTTTTTTTGCTTTTTATTCTGTTTAGCTATTTGTTTAGTTCTTATTGCTTCTATACTATCTATGAGAAGTTGGGAGAACAAAATGCTTGGTTTGCTTGGGTACCAATTCTTAATAATTGGATCATGTATAAAGCAGGTGATCAGTCTCCCTGGTGGATTGTTGGGCTTTTTATACCAGTTGTTAATTTTGTAGCTTTGATTTTCTTACTGATAGCTTTCATTAAAATTGTGCAGAAGCTGGGTAAAAATCCTTGGTTAATTTTGTTAACGATTGTTCCGTTAGTTAATTTTGTAGTTTTATACAATTTTGCTTTCGGCTAACTAATAAAATAAAAAAAGGAATTAAAATTACTAAATTTAAATTTTTAATTCCTTTTTATAAGCAGAATCAGGTATTTCTGATTATTGGATATTTAATTTCAGCAAATATTGTTTAGAGTATTACAGTGAAACTTATCAAGATTCCCAAGGTAATTTTGATTATGGTCGTAAATTAATTTTACTACATAATAAGGTTGTTAAATTGCCATATTTTCCTGATTTAGTTTTAGATTTATCTAAAGTATTTTCTGGGTAAAAATTACGACATAAAATGAATTAAAGTCTGAAAATTAACTACAAAGTAATATCCTTTAATCCTCTAAATCCTGATTCCGACAATTATTGAATTCATTTTCATATTGACCATACCAATATTCAATAACCAATAAACACGCTCTGATTAATTTATCCCAATTCTTATCATCTATTGATATTGGTTCTGTTGCTGGTCGAAAATGAACAATAGAATTACGAATTTTATAAATAAACTCTCCTAAATTACCTTCTGAGTTACCATCAAGATCATTTTTAATTTCCTTCAAAATATTAATAGCATCTTCGGGTGACTTATCTATAAGTTTATTAATAGCTTCCTTTTCTTTTGGCCGCCACTCAGTATAATTTTCTATATTAGCAGAGAAGTTAAGTAAAGAATCTTTAATTCCTAAATTTTGATAAAATTCTTGCCAAAATGAAATTGAGAATAGTCTTTCTATACACCGATAAACATCAAGAAATGAATGTTTCCAACTAACTGATACTAAGCTAAATAGTAAATTCTCAAAAGTATCAAATTGCATCATTTCTACACTTTCAATAAATAATCTTTCAAAAACAAAAAGAGTTTCTTTCCTAAATTTTAAAGAAATAATTTGCCTCTGTTGAATAATATAAAATGCTGATAAATTTACAGTGGCAATTTGAATTACATCAGATTTAACTTTAATAAATGGACATTCATCATTAATTTGATAAACAAACACTGGTTCAAAGAACTCATGTATCTTACTAAATTCATATCTAATAAGGTCTTCATTTTCTCGAGGATAAAAAATATCTTCTGCTATTTGATAAGCATCAGCAGTTTGTTTAACAGAAACTTTTAACTCAAATAACAGTGCTGTAAGCATTCCTCCATTTAGCTCAATTTCTTCTATTATTTCTTGTTCAATTTCTAATTTATGTTGCCAACCAATAGCCACAAAGTAATTTTTATGATCAAACTCAAAAGTTGCAGTTCTGAAATAAGGTAAAATTGATTGTTGATCTGTAATTTTTAGTTTTTTCAACCATTGCTTATCATCTTCATTCGTTTTAATGCAACGTTTATGATCGCTAAAAATAGACACTTCAATATTTTGATTTTCTACAAAATCAGCTAATAAATCAAATATATATTCATTAGCTTCTATCATATTTCTAGACATAATTATATCAATATAATGCTCTCCAGCATTGTGTCATATTATCAATATTAAATTTTTCAGAAATTAATAAATTAAAAGCCTGTAGAAAAAACTCTCTTTCAAAGAAATTTTTTCTACCTGGTTTTTTACTAATTAATTCATTTAATGTTGGAAAATCTAAAAAATTACCTATTTCATCATTACTCAGATTCTCTATTTTTGTTAAAAGTATATCGGTTTTGTTTTTAATATCTTGCCATTTTTGGTTTTGATCTTCTGGTTTATAATCATTACCAGGTCTACCTAATATAGAAAAAGCCAGCGCAGTCACAAAACCAACACAAGCTGGTTGACTACTAAATAAATCCTGACCTTTCTGAAAATATCCTTGTATTTCTTCATTTTGATATCGAGAAATTGCTTGATCAAATTTATACAGATAAAACATTACTTCATAAAAAATATTAGCAAAATTAGGATTTGATGTTGAGCTTATAAAATCTAGTCTCATAAACTCTTCTGCTAATTTTTCTGGAATATCTATTTTCACCTTTCTAGCTCCAAATACTAAAAATAATTCAATGATATCATCAGATTGAAATTGTCCTGGACTTGAACGTTTATTTTTGTGATGTTTGTCTGTGAGTGTTATTATTTTAATTACAGGAAATTTTTCTTGAAGTTCTTTAATTATTCCTTTAAAAACTGTTTCAATTTGTCTTCTTATATCCCAAGGAACTTGTCCTGTATTCAAAACTAACATTCTATAAATTAAGCTATTTATTTGTGAAGCAATCCAAAACTCTACACGAATTTTATGATTGCAAATATTAGCATTATCTTTTAAGGCTACACTTAAAGCTGTAGTTCGTTGCATACCATCAATAATAGATATACTATCTTCAGGTATTTTGTTAATAAATTCTAAAAAAGCATTATTGTCTTCTAATTGTTCAATAATGGCAAAATTATCCTGGGGAATAATCACCCCTATAACTATTGGTGGTAATACTGCTCCAGCTTCTATATCTTGAATCATCCTCTTGCGGATACGTATAGCAGTATTTGTTTTTAAAGTATCTCTTTGTCCTTCTAAACCTCCTCTATTTTCAAAGGCACTTTTTACCATTTTTAGATATTCTTCTACTTGAAACTGTGTCATCACAGAGTAACAATCTACTCTTGTATCTTTGATTCTATCAATATTTTTACTCATAACCATGAATGAGATATTATTTACCATATTTTTAGTTTATCCTTGAATCGGTTGCTTGTGTATGAGCAGGAAATTAAAAATTAATAGCATTTTTAGAATGCTATACAAATATAGCACAGATTTTTGAAAATGTATTACCTTCTATAAATCCTGATATGGCTACGCTATCAGACAATTAACAAATAGCCGCATTCACAAACTGAATTACATCTCCTAAACCAACTTGAGTTTTCAGGTTTGTAAAAACAAAAGGTTTGTCACCCCGCATTTTTTTTGCATCTCGTTCCATGACATTCAAATCAGCACCCACATAGGGAGCAAGATCGGTTTTATTAATTACTAATAAATCAGATTTAGTGATACCTGGACCACCTTTACGGGGGATTTTATCACCAGCAGCCACATCAATAACATAAATGGTTAAATCTACTAATTCAGGACTAAAAGTAGCAGCTAAATTATCTCCACCACTTTCTAAAAAGACTAAATCTAAATTAGTAAATTTTTCTTCTAATTGTTCAATTGCGGCTAAATTCATAGAAGCATCTTCACGGATAGCAGTATGGGGACAACCACCCGTTTCTACTCCTAAAATGCGATCGCTTTCTAAGGCTTGAGAACGAACTAAAAATTGAGCATCTTCTTGAGTATAGATATCATTTGTCACTACTGCTAACTGATATTTTTCCCGTAAATTCTTACATAAAGCATCTACCAAAGCTGTTTTTCCTGAACCCACAGGACCTGCAACTCCTATTCTCAAAGCAGTCATAATTTTTAACTCCTAAATAATCTAGTGTACTGGATTTCGTGCTGCATACTTGCTAAAGATAAACCCCAATTACAACATCCTAAATCATCATCTTCCATGAGCAAAATTTCCTCCACAGTAGTAGTTAATAAAGGTTGTAAACCCAGCAATAATTCTTGTCCCGCAGTTTGTCCCAGAGGAATAAGTTTAATCCCAGCCGTAATTAAATTATTAGCCCAACTGTGTAAATAAGCTAATAAACAGGCTTGAATATTTATATCCCAATGAACGCAAGCTATAGCAAAAGCGATCGCATAATTACAAGGATAACCCACAGCATGGACTAAAGGTAAAATTCCCGATTCTAGCTTACTTAATAATTGTATCAGAGAACGTCCCATTTGCCAATTAGCAGCCCGTAATTCTTCCGTATCTCTGGCAGCTGATAACCATAAATTCCAGCGTTTTAAAGCCTCTATATCATCGGTTTTTACAGCATGAACAGCCCTAACAATTACCCCAGCATCTAGACGAATTGAACCATAAATTAATTCAGATTTGAGCCAATCTTTGAGATTATCAGCATTAGTAATAGTCCCGTTTTCTACTAACATTTCCAAACCTTCCGAATAACCATAAGCACCTACAGGTAAAGCGGGACTAGCTAATTGTAAAATCCCCAAAAAATTGTTATGAGTGAGAGTGATTTCCATAAGCCCCTAATTCTGGTTGAAAAGGTACAAATTCCGCTTGAATTTCTAAACCCAATTGTGTTAACATAGCCTGTAAAACTGGATCTGGAGACAAGCGTAAATAAGTCGGAGTAATTTCCACAGGTACATGACGATTTCCTAAATGATACGCAGCCCTTAATAATAAAGGAATTTCCGCGTAAGCAGTTAAAACAGGTTCAGGTTTAGCAATTATTTTCATATAAATACTGTGGTTTTCATCAACAAGTATATCACCATCATTTAATATTGTCCCTCTAGGTAAACGCAAAAGAATCTCCTGACCATCTGCTAATATAAATTTATAACGGCTGCGAGTCCGTTCTTCCGCAGTCAATGCAAGAGTAATATTAACTGTAGTGGGAATATTCGGTGGTTGAAATTGGGTAAAAGTCAGCATGATTTAATCAAATCAACTTGATATTGAACTTTAGCCATTATAAATTATTTCTCAACAAAAATATACCCAACTTCTCCAAGAAATCAGGTATATAATAGGCTAGGGTAAACTATAATGTTTGACGAGGAAATTTCTGCTAATTAAGCGGAGGCTTGATTTTTCAATACTATGCTAAATAATTCCTCATAATCACGGGAAAAATAGTCATAAAACTTGCGAAATTTATCTGGAGAAACAGCATTTTGTAAAACAGCAAAAACAGCGCGGACATGAATAATTGAAATAGTAGGTTTCACATTTTCTTTTTCACTAATACGTTCAATAAACTCCTGTAAATTAAAAGCTTCAATAGGTTCTACTTCACCTCCACGTAAATATTCCCCTAATTCTTCGGGTATTTGTGTTGCTAATTCCTCTCTTTCAGCACTAGGAACAATTTGTTTAATAATTTCCAAAGTAGCACGGGTAGCGACCTCAGCTTCCTCAAGAGATTCTGATTGTGCTAGACTTTGGACATGGATTATAAACTCATTATATTGCATTTTTGATCTCCAGTAATTAATATTTTATTTTGAGTAATATTCCCGACTTCTTTATTTAATCCTGTGAATAAATTCTGATAAATGATGATTTTTTGGTAGAAGTCAGGGATATGAATACTATGCTGAATCTCTACTCAAAAACTTGTCTCAATTTATCTGCATTTATCTACTGTCAATTATTCTTGGAATCTGATTCTCAGTAGCTTCATCTTAATTTGGTATAACTCATAATTTCAATTGAATAGTAAACTCACTTTAGTCTAAATCTTAATTATTGACTTAACTTCATCCTAAGGAAGTAGATAGAGGTATATCTATAGTGATATTTCTAAATTTCATGAAAGTTAATTAAAGAAATTGGGGATCTTTTGAGGGTGAGGGATAATTCATGAATTATCCCTACTTTCTGTGATTAAATTATTGCTTAATTGCTTGATATCGTCCCAAAGCCATTAAAGGAAAATACTGTTGATAGAAGTGATACTTCAAATAAAAATGACAAGGAAAACCAGTTCCAGTGAAGTATTTTTCTTCCCAAGTACCATCTAATTTTTGTGTTTTTAACAGGTAATTAATCCCCTTTTCAATACTATCAATAGCGAATTTACCAGTTGCTTCACCGGCGGAAATTAAGCCAATTAAAGCCCATGCTGTTTGGGAAGCAGTGCTTTCTCCTTGTCCTTTCAAACTAGGATCATTATAACTAAAACAAGTTTCTCCCCAACCACCATCATTATTTTGGACTTTGACTAACCAAGCTGTAGCTTTAGCAATATTTTCACGATATTTGAGAGGATTTATTAAAGCTAAAGCCGATAAAACGCCGCTAGTTCCATAAATGTAATTTACACCCCAACGACCAAACCAACAACCCTCTATTTCTTGTTCCTTCAAAAGATAATCTAAAGACTTTTCTAAATTATTTACTGGAATTGATAAATTACAAGCCCCCAACATTTCTAATACTCTAGCAGTGACATCAGCAGTATTTGGATCAATCATAGCTTTCAAATCACCATAGGGGATAGAATTAAGCCATTCTTGATCATTGTCAATATCAAAAGCCGCCCAACCACCTGGTTTACATTGCATAGTTGTAATCCAATTTAAAGCCCGATTAATAGCTTGTTTTTTCAATTCTTCATTTGGTAATTTGGCTTGATGTAAAGCCATAACAACTACAGCGGAATCATCCACATCTGGATAAAAACGATTGTCAAATTCAAAAGCCCAAGCGCCGGGTTTCCCTTGCTTATTTTTGACATTCCAATCACCATAATCGAGAATTTGTTTGTCTATTAACCATTCTCCTGCTTTAACAATAGCCGGATGATCTGCGGAAAAACCTGAATCAATTAAAGCCCGAATCGCCCAAGCTGTATCCCATACAGGAGAAACACAAGGTTGTACACAGTAATTATTTTCTGTTTCTATAGCAAAGTTATCAACTGCTTTTAAACCTCGCTGAATAATTGGGTCATTAACATCATAATTTAAACATTTTAAAGCTAACAGAGAATTTAACATCGCGGGAATAATTCCTCCCCAATCTCCGGTAACTTCTTGACGTTCTAAAATCCATTTTTCTGCGGCTTGAATACCTTCATTTCTTAAAGGAACAAAATTGAGACTTTCTGCTAATTTGAAACCATCATCGAGGATGTTAAAAATATCCGACCAATCACCATTTTTTGGTAATTCCCATCGGACATTATTTACACCTTCAGCATATAATTCATCTAAATTAATGGGTTGATCTATTTTCAAGATGGGTTTACGATCAAAGACAATTAATAATGGTACAGTGCTAGAACGCGCCCAACTAGAAAGTTCATAAATATTGAAAAGAAAATTATCGGGTAACAACATTACCCAAGGTGGTAAAGAAGGAAGTCCGCGCCAATTATAACAGCCAATTAAAGCTAAATGTAACTTGGTAAAAATGCGAGTTTTGCTAATACCACCTTTAGCCAAAATTAGGGATTTCGCTTTTATTAGTGCGGTGTCTGTAGCGGATACACCTAACAACCTCAAAGCCATATAAGCCTCTACAGTTGTGTTTAAATCCCCACCATCTCCATAAAACAATTCCCAACCCCCATGTTCTCGCTGTTGAGAACGCAGATAATTTTCAACCTTATCTAAAGGTCTATTTTTATCCGTTCCCCAAATCTTATGCAGCAAAACAGCCTCAGAAGTAATGGTAACATTAGATTCTAACTCAGCCCACCAATAACCATGGGGATTTTGCATCGAAAGCAGATATTTTTGACTAGCTGTAATCCCATCTACAACTTGCTTGACTTTTACCCTATCTTGTGTTTGCATAAAATACTTCCTCAACAGCCAATAATAATTAATAACATAACCGAAATCAGAGAAAATTCTTCCCCAAAATCAGCAAACATTGTATTCTATCCAAATCAGTAATAATTAAATTTTGAATTGGAGTAAAGCGAAAATTATGATAACAATTGTATTAACCTTAACCTTTATATCCCTGATAACTTGGTTATTTTTACTCTTATTTTGGGGGCAATTTTGGCGAGTTAATCACCAATTAGAAACAAATAAAAGCGTTATAGAAAAACCATTACCGAAGGTGTGTGTAATAGTACCAGCGCGTAACGAAGCGAATGTTATTCCTATTAGCTTGCGATCGCTCCTCTTGCAAGACTATACTGGTAATTTTACCATCTTTTTAGTAGACGATCAAAGTAGCGATGGTACAGCCAATTTTGCCGAAGGAGTAGCTTACGCCCTTGATAAAAAGGATAAATTGCAGATTGTCTCCAGCGAATCATTACCTACAGATTGGACGGGTAAATTGTGGGCAATGGCACAAGGAGTAGAAAAAGCTAGTGAATTGACACCAGACTATTTTTTACTAACAGATGCGGATATAGAACATGATCTTAGTAACTTGCGGCGCTTAGTAACCAAAGCCGAGTCCCAGAATTTAGACCTGGTATCTATCATGGTACGCTTGCGCTGTCAAAGCTTTTGGGAAAAAATGTTAATTCCCGCTTTCGTCTTTTTCTTCCAAAAACTCTACCCCTTTTCCTGGGTAAATAACCCCAAAAAAACCACAGCAGCCGCAGCGGGAGGCTGTATTTTAATTCACTCAGAAGCACTAAATAGAATTGGTGGGTTACAAATAATTCGTCAGGCCTTAATTGATGATTGTTCCCTAGCGAAAGCCGTCAAATCAAATCATGGCAAAATCTGGTTAGGACTAAGCACCTCAACAATCAGTTTACGTCCTTACGATTCTCTAAAAACAATTTGGGATATGGTAGCTAGAAGTGCTTATACACAACTTAATTATTCCCCTTTACTACTAGTGGGTAGTTTATTAGGAATGACTTTAGTTTATTTATTACCACCAATAGGAATTATTTTAGGAGTGTTATTAGGAAATTGGCAAATTACCCTAGTATCTTTCACAGCATATCTACTCATGACTTTTGCTTATTTGCCAATTATTCGCTTTTATAAATGTTCTCCAATTTTTGCTTTTAGTTTACCAATTATTGCTTTTTTCTATACTTTAATGACAGTAGATTCAGCATGGCGACATTGGCAAGGACGTGGGGGTGAATGGAAAGGTAGAGTTTAC
>LJOT01000269.1 GCA_001672075.1 Anabaena sp. CRKS33 | reverse complement strand
GTGGCAAAAAAATCATATTTCTGTGTAAAGATGTGTTCAGCACTAAATTTAACTAACTGGTTAATAATTGCTTTGCAAAAAGGGTCACGTTTAGAAGTATCTGTAATAAATTCACTGACTCTATCAAACAAGGGTATTTTTGTATCTCCTTCGGTTTTGACTGAGAAAATATCACTATTTTGAATGGCAATATCTCGCAAAGTATCATCAAATAACTTAGCAAAATTAGGATCATTCTGTTTTTCAAATAAGGTGGAAATCAAATGATCTGGTTTTAATTGTGCTGTATTAGCAGGTAATTGTAATAATATAAGTTCATATTCGTCTTGAGTCTTATTTTTTAATACCTGGTCCCATTTTGCTGCTTGAGCAATTTCTTGATCAATATTTTTTACTTCATAGGCAAATTTATCATTAGTGAATTTATAGAGGAATACTTGAGTAATAATTTTAAACTCATTACCGTCATTACCCAAACCATAGGAAGCACAAATGGCCTTGAGACTATCAATTAATTCTTTAATTTTACTGGCAAAATCTCAATTATCTAAATGTTGTATGGTTGAGAATTTATATTTAAAAAGATAATTCTTGAAATAACTCTATCAAAGGCAGATTAAAATTAGGAATCACATCTTCTCCATTAAGACTATCTTCCAACTGCAAAAGCTGAGATGGTTTAGGTTTGCGATAAACTAATACACATTCTTCATCTGGTAAAATTAGCCATGCTAAACGAGTTCCATTTTCAAAATACTCTACTAATTTATGATGAATTTCTTCAAAGGTGTTATTAGGAGAAATAATTTCTACAGCTAAATCAGGAGCGCCATCAAAAAACCCCTTGGGTAATCGTTTTAAACCTTGTAACCTTTCTTTAGCAATAAAAGCCAGATCAGGGGATCTTTTGTTACCAGTTTTCATTTTAAAAGCCGTGCTAGAATCACAAGTGATTCCGAGTTTATAATCACGCACAAAACCTGTTAAAAAATATCCCAGTGTGAGAGCTAAATAACCATGTTCTACTCCTGAATTTGCCACAATAATTAGCTCTCCGTCCACATATTCATAAAGATTGTCGTCTTCCCTTAATAACATAAATTGCTCATCTGTCAAAGTCTGATGATTAGCTAAAGGTTGAATTAATTCTAAATTTGTGATTGTAGTTTGGGTCATTAGATTTAACTCCACAGATGAAACTATGATAGGAATTATATTTGATTTATGATAAAGATACATAACTTAATATCATCATCACAGATAGGATAATCATGATACAATTTGTCATGCACTGAGTTATAGAGTATAATTGTACTATATACATAAGAAACTTCTATTTTTGCAGAGAGAGGCAATATGAAGGGAGAGATTCTCAAAAGGTTTTTCAGAGCGATCGCTAGTTCAGACCAAGAAGCGATTGACAAACTTGCATATCTGGTCATAGAAGAAGAGCGCAGTAAAGGGCATACCCTCCTTGCTGACCAGTTAGAGAATATTGCTAAAAAGAAACCCAGAGATCAATCTCCCGACTTGATCAAACCTGTTTCCTTTCTTGCAAATGCCACACAAACAACAGGAGAAAACTTACAGGGTTTAAGCGAATTACCAACCAGTAAGCGTTTTAACCTTCCCTTGGTAACGACCATACCAAGGGATAAACTACGTCATTACATGGTATTGCCTGAAAAAATTGAAAAGCGTTTTCAAAGAATTGAGCGCGAGTATGCAGCAAGAGATAGACTAGCTCATCATGGGCTGCATTATCGGCAAAAAATTCTCCTTTATGGACCGCCTGGGTGTGGAAAGACATTAGGAGCAGAACGTTTAGCCTGGAATACAGGTTTACCACTGTTAAAAGTACGTTTTGATGCAATGGTGTCGTCTTTTTTAGGGGAGACAGCCAGTAATTTAAGACTGGTATTTGAGGATGCTGCAAAAAATCCATGTTTATTATTTTTAGATGAATGTGACTCAATTGCTAAGACACGAGAAGATTCTCAGGAAGTGGGAGAAATTAAGCGAGTAGTAAATACATTTTTGCAAATTTTGGATGAATATCAACCTTCTTCTGGGCTTATCGTAGCCGCTACGAATTTGAATAAATCTTTGGATACTGCCCTATGGAGGAGATTTGATGATCTGATTGCAATACCCAAACCGGGAGAAAAAGAACTAGAATTTATACTGAGGGAAACACTATCTGCAATTGAAGTGGGATCTATCAACTGGACAAGAATTATTGAACAGATGAAAGATTTTTCTGCGGCTCAAGCTGTGAGGGTTGCCCAAGATGCAGCTAAACGAGCGATTTTAGAGCGAGAGGGGTTAGTGATTCAGGAACATTTAGAAGAAGCGATCGCAGAAATCAAGGTTTCCTAGTTTTTTGAGAGTTAATTTTTTGGTGTTTGGAGAAAAAATGGTTCAAAGTTCTCAGGGTTTTCCACATATTCAGCTTAGATTGACAGCAAAAGGAATTGCAACACCTGCGCCACCACCAAGAGGAAAGAATAAAATAACAGTTGCTAATCTAGGTAATCGTCAAGGACACGGAAATAAACTGAAGAATTCCGTTGAATCCATAATTTTTAATTGGCAAGAAAATCAAGAAGAACAAAAACAAGAACAAGAAGGAAAACCGTCTCTTAAATCTCGAAGAATAATTTTACAGATTGATCCTGATTATTTTAATCCTGATGGATTGAAAGCTTATGGTATTGAATTAATTGCTGATACAGAAGATGGATATATTATTGGTGCATCAGTAGATTTAGAACTTAGTGAACTCCAAGAAAAGATAGGGAAATTCATTAATGAGCAATATGGCGGCAATACAGTTGCTAAAATTTGGGACATAATAGACGGCAAGAAAAAGCCAGAATTAATTCTTTCTCCAACTTTATTTACTGAATTATATGAAAATTGGTTGCCCATAAAAGAACAACAGATTTATACTGTTGAGGTAGGTATTGCTTGTGTAGGGACTGCAACAAAATTACCTAATTATCCCATACAAAAACCTGATGAGACTAATGAGAGTTTTGCAGAAAAAGCTAATAATTGGATTCTTAAACGTGAGTTAACAGAACAAGAGTGGGACAGCTTATATTTGGAAAGACAAGATGAATTTGAAGAAATTATTGAATTTTATAAAGGCAATATTATTAAAGGTTTTCAAGAGAAAGGTGGTGAACTTGGTACAGTTCGTTTACCTGATAGTTTTTCATGTAGAATTCAAATCTCAGGTAAAGGACTAAAAGATTTAATTGAAAATTTCCCCTATATTTTTGATATTAATGAAATAGATGAATTTTCTGAAATTATTCAAAAAGTAACATTACCTAGCATTGATGAACCATCATTTCAACTAGAACCACCAGAATCAAACGCTCCTAAAGTATGCGTTATAGATAGTGGTATTCAAGAAAGACATTCTCTTCTCAGAGTAGCAATTGATTCCCAAAATTCAACATCATGGATTCCAGGAGAAACTGATAAAACTGCTGATTTTAAAAAAGAAAATGGTGGACATGGAACAAGCGTAGCAGGTGCAATTCTTTATCCCATAAACATACCTCGTACTGGTAAACAAAAAGCTATTTGCTGGATTCAAAATGCTAGAGTTCTTCAAGCTGATGGTAAACTGCCTGAGCAATTATTCCCACCTATTTTATTGAGTGAAATTATAGAATTTTATTATCAAACAGGAACTAGGATTTTTAATCATTCTATCACTGGTTCTGTACCTTGTAGGACTCGATATATGAGTGCGTGGGCAGCATCTATTGATTATTTGACATGGCAAAAAGATAAAGATATTCTTTGTATTGTTGCAGCAGGAAATCTACCTTTAGATGGTAGAATTGGAATCACCAGATTATCTATAAGAGAGCATCTTTTGGCAAATCGAGTCTATCCAGATTATTTGTTAGAGGACTCGTGTAGAATAGCTAACCCAGCACAAAGTTTTCAAGCGTTAACTGTTGGTTCAATTTCTTCAAATTATTATCATACACCTCCCTATTCTTCTATTGCACAAAAGGATCAACCATCTGCCTTTTCATGTTCTGGATTTGGAATTTGGAATACTATTAAACCAGAAGTAGTTGAATATGGTGGTGATTTAGTAAAAGATGAAGGCACACCACCTAATATTGTTCTCCATAAAGATGTAGCTCCCGAATTAGTACGTTCAACCTTGTATGGCGGTCCAGCAGTTGGATTTGATAAAGTTGGCACATCATTTGCAACACCAAAAGTAAGCCATATTGCTGCCCGTCTAGCAGCCGAGTTACCTAATGAACGTTGCCTTCTTTATCGTGCATTAATAGTACAATCAGCCAGATGGCCAGAATGGGCAATGGCAAAAGATGTTAATAAACTGCACGTAATTCGTCAAATTGGTTATGGACTTCCTAACGTTGATCGTGCTTTAGGTAATTCTCCTAATCGAGTTACTTTCATGACAACAGGAGAACGAAAAATTGTAGCTAAACAAGCTCATATTTATCAAGTAAAACTTCCAGAAAAATTACGTTCTCCAGGAGATAATTTTCAGATTCTTGTGGAAGTTACTTTATCCTATAAAGCACAACCACGCAGAACGCGTAGAAATCGCCGCAAATATCTATCAACTTGGTTAGATTGGGAATGTAGTAAAAAAGGAGAAGATCCAGAAATTTTTCTTGCAAGAATTTTGAAAGAGTATGATACTCCAGAAGATTCTGACAAAAAAGAAAAAGGTTTTAAATGGATGTTAGGTAAACAAAATAATCACGGAATTATTAAAGATGTATCTAGAAGTGCCGGAACTCTGCAAAAAGATTGGACTATTGTAAATTCATTTGAACTCACAGACGCATTTTGTATTGCAGTAGTAGGACACGAAGGATGGAATAATGATCCTTTTGCTGAAGTTCCATATTCTCTAGTTGTTAGCTTTGAAGCCATACAAGCTGACATTCCCATTTATACCCTAATGGTTGAGGCTCAAATTGAAACAGAAGTTCAAACAGAAACAGAAACAGAAATAGAAATTCAATCTTTGTAAATAACTGATGATTATACAACATCCTGTAAGTTCATCTTGCAAATCTGCCAAATATTCTCTCAAG
>LJOT01001045.1 GCA_001672075.1 Anabaena sp. CRKS33 | reverse complement strand
GAATCGCACACATCATTGAGACCGATAGAATGGGTCAACTGCGCATAGAGCATCGCCACGACATGACTCCATGGCGAAAAACTACGACTCAATCGATCCACTCCCGTCTCCTTGGCAAGCTTTGGTACCAGATGGCTCGGAATGAGGTTGCAGAGCTGCCTCAAAATCGTGAACTTGCCTACCGATGGGAGGGGATGTTTCGCATACCCTGCCATGTGGCAGGTTAAACCCGAACTCCGAAGTTGAGGTAAAAAATGGGCTTAAGAAGGACAGGCATGTTGTTTGAAAAGAGCGTGATTTCTGAACTTCGGCGAAGTTGGAAGTT
>LJOT01000268.1 GCA_001672075.1 Anabaena sp. CRKS33 | reverse complement strand
AAATAGCCAAAAAAAGGGACATAATTGTTGCACTACTGTAGGAATTTTGTCACTTTTGCCTATTAACTTAAATATAAACAAATCTCTAACTTATTTAATAATTTAGATATATGTATTAGCTCTTATAAGCATAAATTATATAAGATATGTAATTTATTTAACATAACTACTTAATCAGATAGTGGGTTACGCTGTCGCTAACCCACCCTACGTATATTTTAAGACTTCAACAAGAGGATTAATTTAATTGCAACCAATTAAGTAAATCCGCCATACTGCTAAAATCTAGTAAAGCCTCGCTTAGATTTTCCAACTGATTAACAGAAAGAGATTGAATACGCTGTGTCGTTTCCGGTGATAATTCACCCAATCGCTTTTTAAGCAGTTTTAAAATAACCAACCGTTCTCCTTCCTGTCTACCTTCCTGTCTACCTTCTTGTCTACCTTCTTGTCTACCTTCTTGTCTACCTTCAAGTCGTCCTTCTTCTATTCCCCGCTCATAACCTATGCGCTCACCAGTGGTAATATATCTCATAGTTCGCTCCTGCTCGAATTGTTTATACTCTGACCACAATTGATTTTCCAATGGTTTTGGTAAAATCATTACCCAGTCTATAAAGCGATACAGGTTACGAATATCTTGCTCTTGTAAGCCTAAATCGTATAACCTGCGAATTAAACTGAATTTCCAGATTTTGCGTTTTTGGGGATATGAGCGCGTTTGCTGGGTTTTCAAATGTGCCATAACCACTGTTGCAAAAGGATTCTTACTATTTTCTAACTCTTGCCACCGTTGTTCATAATCTAACAGTTTAATGCTACCAAATTCAAAATTTAACTTTGTCTGGGGATAATTGTAACCGTAATTACTCGGTCGCCATTCACGGTTGGTGTCACATAAAATCGCCAAGCTGATTGCGGGTTGACCAAAACTGTCAAAAATGCGATAATTGTAGGTAAATATCCGTTGACCGAAATTATCTTCTTTTTTTCCCTGAATTTCTACATGGACTAATAACCACAATTGTTCACCCTGAATTTGCCAAACTTTGACTAATTGATCAGCATATCTCTTTCCTTGTTCGGCTTCACGGGTAATTTGTTGAAATTCTTTATCGAGAAATTCATAAGGACGTTCCCAGTCAATTAATGCGTAGGTTTCGGGAAAAAAGAATTGCATTGCTTGGGGAAAATATGCGGTGAGAATTTCTTTCCATGGACTATCAAAATCAGCCCGTTTATGAATAATATTGGTCATGAATTAATGGCAGATGATTATTTATCTTACCTCAAATTCTTAGTTACTGAATACAATTTGTATAATCTGAATTATAGATATAGCAATTCTCCCTGGTTTGTGAACTGATTTTTTGGAACGAACCTACTAGGACACAGAGGACACAGAGGTAGAGAAAAGGAGGTATTTATGTCTTATTTAGGATGGGTATAGAAATAAACCTGAAAATTTAAAGATTCAGGTTTGTGATAAAATTATAGAACCATGAGCCGATATTTGAAAAATTAGGAAAAGTAAATAATATTTATTATTCAATATTCTCCTGAATATTTTCCTTTGCTACTCGTTGATGAGATGCTACTGCTAAAAGTTCCTCTACTATATCCCAAGCAGATGCACATTCACGAGAAGAATCACCTTTGGCTGTACAAATTGCTCTCGCTTCTTCCCGTGCCACTTCTATTTCATCCTCAATAAAGATACGTTTGGGATTTTCAAACAAATCACTTTTTCTGAGAATATCAGTAATAGAAATTATCCCTAATAACTTACCTTGAATTACAGGAGCGCGACGGATATGGGTGTGAGCAAATAAACGAGCTACATACTCTACTCCCAGATCAGGATTGACAACAATACAAGGTTTAGTCATAATTTCATAAACTCGCACTTGTTTGGAGTTTTTGCCATAGGCAGCAACTTTATAAACAATATCAGTTTCGGTGATCATGCCATAGGGATCATTTTCTGTACGAGGTTCGACAATTAAAGAACGTAAACCTTTAGATTTCATCAAACTTACAGCTTCCGCTACAGTTGCTGAACCACGAATTGTAATTACTTCTGTAGTCATTATGTCTTCAGCTTTCATCATGGTTACAATCCTTAAAGTAATGAGTATGAATCTGTAGAATTTTGATTTGGTAAATGAAAAAATATGGAGCAGAATGAAATAGATTCACTCATCACTAATATTTCCTGTTCACAAACTTCTGGAGAAAGATGGGATCTAATTAATGGTTTAAAGTTGCTTGGTATTCCGGGTGCGTAAGCTTCAATTACACTACCATCCAGAGAGCGCATTACCATCAGGTAGTCACAAACTGGACACTCTGTACGGATAATTTGATTCATCAAAGAATGCTTGTGAGCTAGTTTTCCATCAGTTAAAAACTGACGTTTTGCTTCACTACCGCAATTAGGACATGGAAATATATACGCTCTCTGCATGGAAAAACCCCCTCAAGAAGGTGAAAGTATTTTGTTTAAAACTGTGGTGAATTGCTCATAGGGAACTACCCCCACAACTGTTTCTGATAATTCACCATTCTTGAAAAACATCACTGCGGGAATACTGCGAATACCGTACTTTTTAGCAACGCTTTGATTTTCGCCGTCACCAACATCTAATTTGACTACTTTTACCCGATCTTTGTATTCTTGGGCTAGTTTATCCATTAAAGGAGCAACGATTCTACAAGGTCCGCACCAAGTTGCGGTACAGTCCATCACAAACAATTCTTTCTCCTCTAAAAGCGATTCAAAGTCTGATTTTTGGATATATTGAACAAGAGTTTCATTCGGACTTTCAGAAGTAGCCATAAGTTTCTCCAGCAAAAATTTAAATTGGTGATTATCTGGTCGGGAAATGGGAAGTTGTCAATGATACAATAGAATGTCCATGAGTTAAATTATTGATTGAGGTCAAGCCAACACCGGAATTACAGTAACCCTGATGCCAGAGAAAGTTCAATCTTTTGATGTTTCTTTTGTTTCGCATAAAATACTCACGACTTTTACTTGATTTTTGGGTTATCCAGATAAAATCTGTTTTCATTAGCTATGCAAAAATTAATACTAGCATTGCTTAGGTAAATGCAAAGATAGAAAGACGTAAACAAAACCCTCACTCATCAACTGGCAAAGACCAATATTTGAGATATAATTCCCATAGAATAAAAATGATTTTTTTCTAAAAACAATGGCAACTGAAAAATCAAAAGACTCTTACATCAGAGACAAGCTAGACCAAGCCAGAAAAGCGAAAGCAGCCAGTGGCGGCTATGCCGGCTATGGTTCACCTGCTTTTGGTCAACAGTCTGTTAATGGTGAATTAGTCGAAAATCCATCTGAACAAGAGATTATTGAATTAATTCGCCGTCACCACAAGTCAGGAAAATCACTTCCACAAATCGCCGCTTGGCTTAACCAGCAAGGATATCAAACCAAGCGGGGGAGTCAATGGCAACCTGTATCAGTTAAAAGGGTTTTAGACAGGCTCTATGGTAAAATGCAAAGAATTTCTGGTATGGACGAAGACTGATGTATATATTGGCTCTAATTTAGAACCACAAAGCAAAAATGTCTTTTTTACCCCTACTGAGATAGATAACCCCGAATTTTAGCCCATATTTACCTTTTGATAATTCAATCCTTTATATATAAACTCTTTCCCCCCATTCATCCTTTACATCCCTCGTATTGTACCTGAAATTTATAAAAAATAATATGTATATCACAAAAAACTTTACAAAACTTTATAAATTAACTTCATCGGCTATTGTCAAATATGGAAATTGATGACCCACTCATTGGCGTTCCTTGCTTAGAAGATGCGATAGATAAGCGTCCCCTGGTTGTTACACCGAATACTTCCCTAATTGATGTTGTCAATTTAATGAATCAGACGCGAGGTAATAGTTGTTTCTTATCTGATTTTGATTCAGAAATGGGTTTTAGTTCCATGCAAGGTACGCGGTCAAGTTGTATTTTAGTCATAGACAGAAACAAATTACTGGGCATTTTCACAGAAAGAGATGTTGTTAGACTTACCGCAATGGCTAGAGATTTTACTGGATTGAAAATAGCTGATGTCATGATACATCCAGTAATAACCTTAGTGGAAACTTCATTTCGGGATATTTTTGCAGCGCTGTTTTTATTTCGGCGGTATCGGATTCGCCATTTAGTGATAGTCAATGA
Organism: Anabaena sp. CRKS33; assembly: GCA_001672075.1. Classification (GTDB taxonomy): domain Bacteria; phylum Cyanobacteriota; class Cyanobacteriia; order Cyanobacteriales; family Nostocaceae; genus Dolichospermum. The sequence goes on along the minus strand of LJOT01000268.1, from coordinate 915 downwards.
AGATACACAAGTAGTAGGAATTGTTTCCCCTGAGAGTATTAGACAAGTTTTGCGCCCCACCAATTTACTGAAAATGAGACGGGTATCAGAAGTCATGACAAACCAGGTAATTCACGCAGCACCCACAGCTTCCGTACTCAGATTGGCGCAGATGATGGCAGAACATCAAGTTAGTTGCGTGGTGATAACGAAAAGTGGTTCTGGGAATGATGCTGAATCCCCTGGGAGACCAGTAGGAATTGTTACAGAAAGAGACATAGTACAATTTCAAGCATTGGGCTTAAATTTGCCTGAAATTCAAGCAAAAACAGTGATGAGTACACCGTTATTTTTACTGAGTCCAGAAGATTCCCTCTGGTCTGCCCATCAAGAAATGCAAAAGCGACGAGTGCAGCGATTGGTTGTATCCTGGGATTGGGGCGCAAAGTTAGCTATAGTCACTCAAACCAGTTTATTGCGGATATTTGACCCATTGGAGATGTATGGAGTCATAGAAACCTTACAATTAACTGTAGCTCAATTAGAAACAGAAAAAGCTAAATATTTGCAGAAACAAAATAATGTTAGAGAAATATCTATACAGCCTAGTTTAAAGGAGATAGGGAAACAAAACATAATTACTAATGAAAATTTAGATAATTTGATTGCTACTATTGAAAGCCGGATAGAACACTTGATCAAAAATCCTGATTTATCCAGAGAATTACAGCAAATGTATTTAGGTTTAGCGACAACGGAGATCCAGAAAATCCGTCATTGTCTTAATAACAGAAAAATCGTCAAAAATTGAAGTTTTGGGAGATTTTACTGTTCTAGACACAGATTTGTTTGATTGTGTTCACCTACTTATTCATGATAATCACTACCAGAACCAAACCGCCATTTATCTATTAACCGATGCCAATAATATTGTTT
>LJOT01000267.1 GCA_001672075.1 Anabaena sp. CRKS33 | reverse complement strand
TTTTTCGGCGATGTTTTTAAGCTGTTATGGGTTAATGTTTTATTGCTTGGGTATATTGGTTGATGATTTTTTTCTCGCGCAGAGACGCAGAGGCGCAGAGAGTTATGTTGTCTATATTGATTTAACTCAAGCATGATCTTATTCAGCATTTTAATAATTTATCAAGTATTTGACACTTATAATCCTGTACATCCTATAATCCTGGATATCCTGATTCAGACAACTTTAAGATTGTATGATAATCATTTCTTTATGTATTGTCATCTGATGCTTCTGTTTGCTGTTGCAAAGACTCTCGAATAAATGACAATAACTCAGGATTATTTTCTATCATTTCTAGCAAAGTTAATGCTGTTTCTGTATTTAGATCGGGAAAGTTTGCTTGTTGTGCAAGTGCTTGGAGAATAGCAGACAATGTATCTTTGTTACATTACAAAAGTTCCATTATGTATAATAATTTTACCATAAGTGCTGCATTTTGCGTATTAGGGTGTTCATTCCCTAATTTCTGTTGATATATTACTAAAGCTTGTTGGGCTAGATTTTCAGCTTCTAAATAGTTTTCTTGAGATTCATACAATGCTGCTAAATTATGAAGACTAGTAGCAACATGAGGATGATCATTACCTAGTTGGCGTTTATAGATATCTAAAGATTGTAAATAAAGAGGTTCAGCATCATTGTATCGTCTTTGAGAAGAATACAATGCTGCCAAATTATTAAGACTACTAGCAACATGAGGATGATCATTACCTAGTTGGCGTTTTCTGATATCTAAAGATTCTAAAAAAAGAGGTTCAGCATCATTGTATCGTCCTTGAGATTCATACAATCCTGCTAAATTATTCAAACTGTTAGCTACAGCATCTTGTTGTTGAAATTCAGTTTGTAAAACTATTGCTTGATTAAAATATTGTTTAGCTAGTGTTAATTCCTGTTCTCTATCTGCTGCTTTTCCTGATTTTATTCGTTCAGCATATAAATTTCCCAGTTGACTATAAAGAGTCGCTAGTTTACCACTATTTTCTCCCCAATGGTTAATTGCTTCAGCTAAAGATGCTTCTAATTGTTCTGGTGAAAAAACGGAACTTGATTCATTATTATCAATAACATCAATATCACCTATAACCATTGAATTATTTGATAAATTATTTATAAATAAAGATGGTTCAAGTTGAAACATAAATATACCATTACGCCAACTCCAAAAATCAGGTGCTTTCTTAGCAAGTTGATCATGAATACGTGATGGTATCCATAAAATTATAGGCATTTTTAGTTCTCGCAATGCTTCCCTTGTCCATTGCAAATAACCAAAAAACTTTGTCAATGATTCATCTTGATTAAACAATCCTAATTTTTCCGCACCTAAAACTGTTGCTATAGCATTCTCTTTTACTATAACCTGCTCATTTATAGCTTTTTTTAAACTTGGTTCTTGAGGATCAAGATAAACTCGATAAGTACGATAAGTTGATGCTAATTCATGCTCATAATTAGCTATAATATTCTCACGCTGACGATCTGCATCACATACAGCAATGAAAATTTGTAACATCCCAATTCCAGCTTCAAGGGAAACTAACAAACTGATATAAGTCCGTTCATTTGCTTTGATAATGGATTCATTGGTTAAGATGTTCATTAAATTAACTCTTCTAACTTTAACTGTTTAATGACAAGAGGATGGAGATCATACCAACTCTCAGTATTTTTATATTCAATCACATAAACATTGTGCAGTAAATCAAGAAATTCTTGCTGTTTAGGATCATCGGGACGATAATTGATATATGTTTGTTGTAAAATCTCCCGATCAGTTTTGCTCAGAGTAATTGTCATATCATTTCGCAGAATATCCAGTGCTTGCTGTAATATATTCCTATTAATTCGCACATCATCAATTGGTTCTTTCTTTCTAGCTTTTTGTCGCAACTCTACTAATACTAAACTACAACATTTTTGAGCAATGCGAACTAATTCCCGAATCACACCACCACTAGACAAAGCAATTTCTAACAAAATATCATCTTCTAATAACGTTTCATCAATGCGTTTGCGTAAAATCTCTTGTAATTTATCCATCGTTGTAGTAACAGGTTGAGATTCATCTTTATGACTTTCACCTTTAGGATAAACTTTTAACACAGGCATGACAAAAATAGGATTACTCGTTTCATCTTCAATATGTTTTTTTAGCACACCATCCCGAATTGTAGCAATAGGAATAGTATAAATGACAAAGAAATTAGGTTGTAATAGAGCTTTAATATTTTTTAAAAATATACTTTCAATAGCTTCTAAATCTAATTTATCTAAATCATCAATAATCACCAAAATCTCTTTTTTACAAGCTAAAGAAACTTCTGTAGCGATAAGATTGAGAGTATCTATTAAATCCCGAAAATCGCGTTTAAACTTAGTCTCTATAACTTCACGGATACTTGCTTCAGCCTTTAACTTACTTTTGAGAAACCCCCAAAAATCAAAACCTGCTTCTAATTCAGCACCTATTTTACTTTCTTCAATCTCTGTGCGTTCTTTAAACCAATTAAAAAATCTTTGTTTTTTATTACTATCAATCTCAATTTTTTGTTCCTCTGCTTTATCCATAATTTGGACAGCAATAGCAAAAAGAATATTAATATGATTGATAGCTGTAGCTTCAATTAAGTCAGATATAGAAAAAAAGACGGTAAGATAATTATCATCAAATTCCCTAGCAAATTCTGCTAACAAAGTAGATTTACCACAACCGCGATGTCCTGCAAAAATTAATTGATTGGTATAATCATTGCCATCTAAAACTCTTTGCTCTAATTGTGCAATTAAATCATCACCATAAGGTACTCGAAAATCTGCGGTTTCTTCTGATGTTATCAAAGGTTGTAATTGCAAATTACGAAATGCTTGTTGAAATGCTTGAATACGATCAGTTGCCATTGTTGATGCTCCTTATCTCTTAACAGTTTTTATGTTATACTAATTATTAATTATTTTATCAGAAATGTTGAATGTCGTTACAAAACTTTTAATCCTGTACATCCTATAATCCTGGTTATCCTGATTCAGACAACTTTAAGATTGCATAACAATCATTTCTTTATGTATTGTCATCTGATGCTTCTGTTTGCTGCTGCAAAGATTTCCGAATAGATGACAATAGATCAGGATTATTTTCTATTTGTTCTAGCAAAGTTAATGCTGTGTCTGTATTTAGTTCTGGAAGGTTTGCTTGTTGTGCGAGTGCTTCAAGAATAGTAAACAATGTATCTTTGTTACAGTGCAAAAGCTCCATGATATATAAGGCTTTTACCATAACTGCTGCATTTTGCGTATTAGGATGTTCATTTCCTAATTCTTTTTTATATATTGCTAATGCTTTATTAAATAACTTTTTAGCTTTTTTATATTTATTTTGTGCTTCATATAAAAATGCAAAATTGTAATAACTTTGAGCTACATCAGAATGTTCTACACCAAGTTGACTTTTACGTATTCTTAAAGATTGAAGATAGTAAAGTTTTGCTTTGTTATATTGTCCTTGATTTTTATAAAATAAAGCTAAATTATGGAGACTTTGTGCAACATCAAGGTTATCTATACCGAGTTGGCGTTTTCTGATTTCTAAAGCTCGTAAATAAAGAGGTTCAGCATCATTGTATTGTCCTTGACAATGGTACAATAATGCTAAATTATTAAGACTTTGAGCAACATCAAGATTATCTATACCGAGTTGGCATTTTCTGATTATTAAAGACTGACAAGTGAGAACTTTTGCTTTAGTATAAAGTTTTTGGCAAACATACATTAATCCTAACTCATTTAAAATTTTTGCTACATCAAGATGCTCTTTACCTAGTTGGCATTTTTTTATTTCTAAAGACCAAAGATAGAGAGGTTCTGCTTTATTGTATTTTCCTTGAGAATGGTATAACCATGCTAACCCATTTAAACTAACAGCAAATTTAATATGTTCTTTATTTTCCCACCAAGCAATTGTCTTTTCTAGATGTGGTTCAATTAAATTGAATGTTATTAAATTAATTGGTGGATTAATATTACTAGCAACTACAGCAAAAACATCACAAAATGCTTGTTTAATTTGGCTAAAGTTCAAATGCTGTTTTAACTGTTCATAAAAATAATCATGAATTAACAGATGTAAATTATAAATATCTTTGTCAACAGTTATCACCAAATGCAGTTTTCTTAAAGATCTTAACCAACGGTCTTTTAAATCATCATGATTAAATGATTCACCTTGCAACTGTTGATAAATTCTTGTCACAAAATCCCAACGAATAGGAGAAGGTGCAAAAGCGGCTAAAACACAAGCGAGATATTGTGCTTCTGGTTTTAATTCCTCCCAACTTAAATCAAATGCAGCTTGTAAACCTCTTTTTGCTTGCATTCCTCCCGGTACTTGTTCTGGTGACAGTGAAGGATGTTTAACTTTCTCTCGCAATTTATCACCCATTGCTAACAGTGATAAATCCTGATAATCTTCATCATCTAAATAATATCCTACCAATTCTAAAGCTAAAGGCAAATATCCCAACTCATAACAAAGTAGTTTAGCCTCTGCTGGTTCTGCATTAATTCTTTCTTGTCCAATAATTGAGGCTAATAAATCTACTGCTGCTGCTTCTGACAAAACTTGTAATTCTAATTTTTCCGCAATGCGTTTATCTGGTGTTTCCCGCGAAGTCATCAATACTCGCAAAAAAACTAAATCGTTTGGTGGTAAATAGGATTGGATATCTTTATTTAAACTAGATATATAATCAAAAATCAATAATACATTTTCTGTTTGATATTTCCATTGTTGCCAACAAGCCGTTACCATTTGTTGAGTAGATAAATTTGCTGGTAAATCGGCTTTAAATCTCCATTTAGTCAAAGCGATAATTTCCCCAGCCATATTTTCCCTATCTCTGACATCAATATAATAGACTCCACCAGTAAATAATGATGTACATTCTGGTAGATTTGCATATTCTCGCACTAGTCCAGTTTTACCAATTCCTCCCATTCCAGAAACAACACAAACGTTTTTACCACTTTGCAATAATTCATGGAGTTTTTCTAATTCCTCTTCCCGTCCAAACAGTCCACCCTCACGGGGTTGAGGTGG
>LJOT01000032.1 GCA_001672075.1 Anabaena sp. CRKS33 | reverse complement strand
CTTTGATTCAAGGGTACATTGTCAGCACAGCCAAGATATTGACTAATTGCACTCACAACCACATCAGTTTTCGACCTACCAGTTAGCTCAACAGGGTTATTGAGTTCTTCCAGTAGAGATGGCGATAATCTGATGGCGATTTGTGGTTTGCTCATAACTTAGATTGCGTAACTATACGGCATAGTACCATCTGTACAATAAAGTATTGCTAGTGCTAAACAATTCTTAACTTAAGTAGCGTCCCCCAAGGTAAAAGATTTGATTTCTACTGCTTGTTGTTGATTTCTGAAATAGTCCTGAAAATTATTTTTCCAAGTTATTGACAATAATTCCTGATTCCTTTACTATACATAAAGCTAATTGCAAATTATTTGCAATTTTCCGTACCCACATACCCCTATTGGTCTTATGTCTGACAACTTGACTGGGAGTAAAGATAAAATTTGGCATCGTCGTCAACTGCTACAACTGGGATTTTCCGGTGCATTCATGATCACGACAGGGACAATTTGGCAAATGTTAAACAGCAAAAATTATGCCAGTGTCAAAATACCACCCATGAAAATAACAGCTTCTAATGGTGCTACTAACCCTATGCAGGTGTTACGAGATTTTGATTATGGGACAATTAAACAGGAAAATGGGCGCACAGTCCGGGAATTTCGCTTAATTGCTGGTACTTCCACCATTCAGCTTAATAGTGCTGTCTCCTATAACATTTGGGACTTAAATGGGCGCATTCCTGGACCGACACTCCGGGCTAAAGAAGGAGAAAAAATAAGAATACTTTTTCTCAATAATGCTGGCCATTCCCATTCTTTGCACTTTCATGGAGTTCATCCCGCTGAAATGGATGGCATTAAACCCATAGGTAATAGGAAAGCAACTATATATGAATTTGATGCCGAACCCTATGGCGTTCATTTGTATCACTGTCATGTCGCTCCGGTTACTCGTCACGTTGCCAAGGGATTATATGGAATGTTTATTATTGACCCTCCTAAACCCCGTCCCCCTGCTGATGAAATTGTTTTAATCATGTCTGGGTATGATGTCAATGATGATAACCGCAATGAGTATTATGCTTTTAATGGCGTACCGCATCATTATATGCACCATCCTATCCAAATTTATCAAAATCAGTTAATTCGTGCCTATGTTCTAAATATTATTGAATTTGACCCCGCTGTAACCTTTCATCTTCACGCTAATTTTTTCGATGTTTATCCTGCGGGAATGACAATGACTCCCAGTGTAAAAACGGATGTTTTAACAATGGGTGTAGCAGAAAGACATATTTTAGAATTTGCTTTTAAGTATCCAGGTAAGTATATGTTTCATCCTCACCAAGATGCGATCGCTGAAAGCGGTTGTATGGGACAATTTGCAGTAATTTCAGAAAAAGACTCCTAAAACTTTGAGTATTGAAAAAGTTAACAATTTTGTATTTTGAAAATATATTGAGACTAAAATATTTATGCAATCAAGTTTTTATCTAAAAACCTGTTCCCAGAGCAAATATAGTTCTATTATAGTTCTATAAATTTTCATATTCTGACAAATTTATTAGCTTTATATATAAGTAATATTTATCATAAATAAACGAAGATATAAAAAATAAAAAATAGAAAAATATTTTTTATATCTAAAAGTATGTATGATTTAATAATCACAAAAATATCATCCCATTATCAAATTAATAGCACATCGGACAAAGTTAATTTTGCTAAAACAATTCCCAACTAAATATTAACTTAGGAGTTATTTGGGGTAAATTTAGCAGTTATAGGTGACATAGAGATTTTGGTAATTAAATGAAGATTTTTGATCATATCATTACAGGAGCATTAATAGTGTTAGATTCAGGCATTAATTCAACTTCAGAAACCTTTCCCAAACAGCTAGATATCGCCAAAGTTGCTGTGTATGGATTGAGTATTTTATCAGCAGGAATGTTTCTATTTTTGCCATTTTTTAATCTTTTACATCCCAGCCCTTGGCAGCGTTCCATAGGCACAATTCACGGTGTAGGAGCATTGCTGGCAACAGTTGTTGCTGTGTATACAGGACATTTAGCCTTTCCCTTATTACGAGGTGCAAGTAAGATATTACCGCAGATGCGTACCCTAACATTTTGGTCTAGTGTAATCGCATTTTTGGGTATCGCTACAGGCAATTTAGCATATATGCGTTATCGGGCTGGAATAGAATTTGGAGGTGCAAGAGCTTGGCTAAAAGAAAACTCCCCTTTAGTCCAATATGTACTTATGGAATACCACGAATTTAGCGTTTTATTCACCTTACCATTAGGGGTAGCTTGTAGCTGGATTTTATGGCAATATGGCGACTCAATTTTAGAAAAACAAAACCGTCCCGTTCTCACAGCTACTTGTGTGGCTTTAATAGCCATGATGTTTTTTGCCATGGGTGGTTTAGTAACTGGAATTGGTGTCGCTAAAATTCACGCTTTGTAATTAGCTTTGTAATTAAATTCTTGAGGATTATTTGATGAATAAACAATCTCAATTTTCTGAAATCGCACCAGAATCACAACCTATATATGGTAGATTTTGGCAGTCCTGTAAACAATTTCCCAGCTTTTTAGCAGCAGGTTCAAATCATCCACCAACGGTTTCTGGACCGGCAGCGGCAGCTTTAATTAGTGCAGCAATTGGATGTTTTACAATGATGGTGGCACATCATTTTTCTGATACTAATAAAAACATAGAGAAAATGCTTTGGTCATTGGGAAGTTGGATACCAGGCAGCCATAACCCCAGTAAAATGTGGGGTAATATTGGCAGTTATTCTGGGAAAGAAACAATCTTACTTATTAGTTGGTTAGTGAGTTGGGCTATTCTTTCCTTACTTTGGAAAAACAAAAAGATTAAATCGAGAACGATATTTTTTTGGTTGTTTGCCTTAATGGTTGCTGCTACAGCAATGAGTTGGCATCCTCTTTTTCCCTATTTACCATTAACCTAAATCAAGCCAAAAATCAAGGGACTGAATTATGCAAACACAAACAACAGAGAATACTAGCAAAGAAAAGATATTAGGGAGAGATTTACACAAATATATCTGGCTTTTAGTTGGGGTTTTTTCTCTCTTGACTGTTACTTATCCTACATCTATGATGCGCGTTAGTCAGAAAGAAAAGTTTAAGGGCTTTCATGTTAAGTCTTTACCCGCTGAAAGCACATATTATTCCGATTCTGCAAATTAAAGACCCCATGCAGCTTTGACACAAGCATTTGCCATGGAGTCTAATTAGGTTTTCTTGTTTTTAGTTTCTCATTTCCAGGCGGCCACCTGGGAATGAGTACCCAATTAGATTATAAGCTTTAATAAAACCTAATACCTTGAAGTCGGAGCATTAAGAGAAAATAAAAATAAAATATTAAAATTATACTCAATTTCTCTAAACTAGTTGATAAAAACTTTTATTTATGATATATCTCTATATACAGCTATTGCGAATATTTATTGGTTTTTGACTGGATATGAGAAAAATAGCCAAAACTTTGACTTAAATCCCTATTTTGGAGCAAAAATGATTAAATTACGTTATTTATTCTTGTCTATTGCTACTTGTACCTTAATTTCCTTGAGTTCTTGTACCGACAAGACGGTAAAATCAGACATTAAATCAACACCCACTGTAGCCCAAGTGACAGAAACTAGCACCCATAGCGGTCATAGTGGTAAAGCTAAAATTAATATCAATAATGCGATTTTATCGCAGTTAGATAAATTAGAAGCCACATTAGGAATCCCGGCTTTATCAAATAAAATTCAGGCTAACCGTCCCTACGCTAGTTCCGAAGACTTAGTCAGCAAAAAAGTAATTACTCAACCACAGTTTGACCAGATCAAAGATATGGTGACAGTGGAGGAAGTGGTGTTAACAGGTGAAGCCAAAGATATTGACTATATGACAAAATTGGGATTAATGAAAGGACATCTTTTAGTAGCCCAAGAACTGTTAGATCAAAATCAACCCAAACAAGCTCAACCCCATATTGGACACCCAGTAGAAGAGATTTATATTGATATTGAAGAACAATTAGATGAACGTAAAGTTAAAGAATTTAAAAGCAACTTAGTTAGTTTAACAGATTTAGTGAAATCTAATCCCAAGGATGCTAAAATAAAAACTAATTTTACCACTGCTGTGCAAGCTGTTGATAATGCGATCGCAATTTTACCAACTGAACAACGCAGCCAACCCGAATTTATTCTACCAGTAATCAACGGTTTGTTAGATGCCGCTAACTCAGAATATGGTGCAGCGGTAGCAAAAGGTAAAATTACCGCCCCCATTGAGTATCAAGATTCCCGTGGCTTTGTAGTCTATTCTCAAGAACTATATAAAAATATTTCTAGCCAAATGATCCAAGAAAATCCCGAAGCACACAAAGCCATAGATACAGCTTTTGGAGAATTAGTCAAAGCTTGGCCTGCTGCTATTCCCCCAGCGCAAGCAGTCAAAACTCCAGAAGATGTTACCAAACTAGTAAAAACCATCGAGGAAAATACCCGAAAAGTGCGAGAAAAAACTCACAGTCAAAGCATGAGTTAGTATTTTCAGACTATTAGAAGTCCAGAATAAACAGTTTATAATCATAAATAAGAGAGAAAATAATTGATAACTAAGAGTGAGAATATTTTTATTTTTACCAACCCAAAAAAGTATAACTTCTCACTCACAATTAGTATCTAAAAACTCCGCTCATCTAATTTTGCTCAACTTAACAACTAATGCAAGAACTCGACCACCAAAAGACCATTGATATTCTCAACTCCATTATGGAATTTGAACTAGCAGGAGTAGTTCGCTACACCCATTATTCCTTAATGGTGACAGGACCTAATCGTATCCCTATTGTGGCATTTTTCAAAGCCCAAGCCGCAGAATCTTTACTTCACGCTCAACAAGTAGGAGAAATTCTCACAGGCTTAGAAGGACATCCTACCTTGAGAATTGCCCCCATGGAAGAAACTTTCAAACATAATGTTAAAGACATCTTACAAGAAAGTTTATCCCATGAAAAGAAAGCCTTGGATATGTACAAAAGTCTTCTAGAAACAGTTACTAATGCTAGTATTTATCTAGAAGAATTTACCCGTGGTATGATTGGACAAGAAGAAATGCACAATCTCGAACTCAAAAAAATGTTACGGGATTTCAGCTAATACCGCAGGAGTCAGGAGTCAGAAGTCAGAAGTCAGGAGCAGCAAAATCTACAACTGACAACTGACAAATGACAACTAACAATTAAGTAAATGAACAGAAAAATTTAAAGGTATGTGAAGAAAAGTAAAATCACTCAAAACTCTCTTCCTGTTCCCTGTTCCCAGTTAAGAGTTCCCAGTTAAGAGTTCCCAGTTAAGAGTTCCCAGTTAAGAGTTCCCTGTTCCCTATTCCCTGTTCCCTATTCCCTGTTCCCAGTTAAGAGTTCCCTGTTCCCTTGCCCCAACGACAATTTTTAACGCCCACCTACTTAATAAAATGAATTTTAGTACCGCCTTACCTACTTTTGTAATTACCCTCCGAGAAGGTGTAGAAGCCGCTCTAGTTGTGGGTATTGTCCTTGCATTATTGAAAAAAGCCAACCAATCTCAACTCAATCTTTGGGTGTATGCTGGTGTGGTTGTGGGTATTATTGTTAGTGGTTTAATCGGTATTTTATTTACCGGGATCATTAAATTTTTAGCATCTATTAATCCTGAATATACCTCTGTAGTTGAGCCAACATTAGAAGGTGTATTTAGCATATTAGCAATAATTATGCTCAGTTGGATGCTGATTTGGATGACAAAACAAGCCCGATTTATGAAAGCCCAAGTTGAGGGAGCAGTAAACGACGCATTAGGTAAAAATACAAATGCAGCTTGGGGAGTTTTTAGTTTAATTTTAGTCGCCATTGTCCGCGAAGGATTTGAAACCGTTTTATTTGTTGCAGCTAATTTTCAACAAGGTTTATTACCAACTTTAGGCGCGTTTACAGGTTTAGCCGCCGCCGCAGCTATTGGTGTCTTATTATTTAAATGGGGTGTGAAAATTAATATCCGCCAATTCTTCCAGATTATGGGCGTTTTATTAATATTAATTGTTTCTGGTTTAGTGGTTTCTGGGTTGCATCATTTTGATGAAGCTATAGCTAATTTAGCTCTGAGTAGTCGTTCTTCAGAAAATCTTTGTTTCTATTACGAACACTTTACTAAAGTTCACTCCTGTATCTTGGGTCCAATGGTTTGGAATACGGAAAAAATCCTCTCTGATGAATATTTCCCCGGTATCATTCTTAAATCTTTATTCGGTTATCGAGATAAAATTTATATTGTTCAATTTGTGGGATATTTACTATTCCTCGTCACTATTGGTAGTTTGTATTTCCGCAGTATTACAAGCGGAAATCATCAGAATGTCAAAAGTAAAATCATCACTAGCACTCCAGAGCGGAATTAAAACTAAAATATGGCTAAATTTGAGGTTCATACAAATTACACACAAATTACACAAAAAAAATTAATTAACCTCAAAAGTAGCCTTGAAAAAGGTAAAATTATTACCTATTACCCATTACCCATTACCTGTTACTTATTACGTAGGTTCTAGTCCGAACCCTGAAAAGTTGAACTAATTATAGGTACTGGCTTTTGAGAAATATCTGACATGACTTTGGACTGCGGAAGTTGAGTAGTATTACTTAATACTGCTATCATTTGCAACAAAAATGTAATAAAGGCTGCTTGCATAAGTTTTTCTAGCATAGTACCTCTCTTTATTTATATGGATATGGCAATGGTATTTCTAGCGGAAATGTTATTATTAATACACCTTGTATTTGCGATTGATCGGATTAGGTGAATATCATTCGAGAATATCTAACAAGAATGTCATCTAACTCTACTTTGAAATTTACTTAATCATTTTAGACGTTTGTTTTTCTGAAAAAGTGTCCTGAAAATATAAATTTATATTTAAGTTTATGCCTTTCACTAATTGTTGTACTCTAATTACCCAATGCTTAAAAACCGTAAGAATACCCAATTATCAAAAACCGTAAAAATACTGATGTTATTTTTAAATACCTTTTCATGCTCAGAAACTTGTTAATATTTGCTAACTATCTTTTCTAGGACTTGCACAGGTGTCACTAAAAATAGTTTTCAAGCATCCTCTTCACAACTTCAACACAATCACCCCTTGTCACCGATAGAATAAATGGAAAATAGCTAAAAACACGCTAAATGATTCCTATCGTTATTGAACAATCGGGTAGAGGCGAACGCGCCTTTGATATCTATTCACGGCTGTTGCGTGAGCGGATTATTTTTTTGGGAGAACAGGTGGATAGCAATCTGGCTAACTTGATTGTTGCCCAACTCCTGTTTTTAGATTCCGAGGACGCGGAGAAGGACATATATATGTACATTAATTCTCCTGGTGGTTCGGTGACAGCGGGAATGGGCATTTTTGACACTATGAAGCATATCCGCCCCGATGTCTGTACAATTTGTACTGGATTAGCGGCAAGTATGGGAGCTTTTCTCCTCAGCGCTGGTACAAAGGGTAAGCGCATGAGTTTACCCCATTCACGGATTATGATTCACCAACCTCTCGGTGGCGCTCAAGGACAAGCCACGGACATCGCTATTCAAGCTAGAGAAATTTTGTATCACAAGCAAAGACTGAATCAGTATCTCTCTGAACATACTGGTCAACCTTATGAGCGGATTTGTGAAGATACGGAACGTGATTTCTTTATGTCTCCCCATGAAGCCAGGGAATATGGCTTAATTGACCAAGTAATTGACCGTCACGCTGCCGGTAGTCGTCCTGTGGCTCTGGTTTAGTTATTAGTTATTAGTTAGTGGTCATTGGTCAACTCACCAGTGACCACTGACTAGGGCTTGCTGAATAAGTTGTCTGTGAGGGTAGGGAACAGGGAACAGGGAACAGGGAACAGGGAACAGGGAACAGGGAACAGGTTACAGGGAACAGGGAACAGGGAACAGGGAACAGGGAACAGGTTACAGGGAACAGGTTACAGGGAACAGGTTACAGGGAACAGGTTACAGGGAACAGGGAACAGGGAACAGGGAACAGGTTACAGGGAACAGGGAACAGGGAACAGGGAACAGGGAACAGGGAACAGTTTTAACTGTTTGGATATCCTCAATTTTCCCAATCCGTTCATTTTGAGACACCATTAGCCAAAACCTTGCACTTTTTTGTGATAAAAATCCGCGAAACCCTTTGTTAATAAATGGTTTTAGGTTTATTCAGTCAGCCATAACTAGAATCCCGCAATGGGATCTGGTTGGGATTTGAGGTAAGTGAGAAAACTCCTTAATTCTTCTTCACTGAGCAGAGAACGCCCTCGTTTACCGTAGGTTTTGAGCAGATAATCTTTTCCCTGTTCTGGTGTCCAGCCTAACCGCTCGATTTCTACATCTGTTTGGGCAATGACATCAGATAAATTGATTGGTTCTTTTTGTCTCTTCTTTTTAGAGACCGTTGACTCTACACCAGTGTCCTCCTCAGGGGTATAACTGCGAGGAGTAAAAGGTGTGACATGACTAGGAGAACGAGAAGGGACTTCTGGTAAGGGTTGATACTCTGGTTCTGAACTCGAAAATCCCGAAGCTATTCCCGGTTTTGCAACTTTAGGATCAATTTTCTCTTCTAGTGAGGGGGGTGTATGTATCTGTGTGTTACTGACCGCAGGAACAGGTTTTGATTCATCTATGTTAGATTTTATTTGTGGTGGAGTAACTGATGATGAGAGAGATTTTGTCAATTCTGTTGGTACATTTTTGATCCCCAACACCGTCAAAGCTCGGTTTATGGCGTGATCTTCCGCTGCTTCTACTGTTTCTGCTCCGGCGATCGCCGTCGCACGGGTGATACCTTCGAGTTGTATACTAACACGGACGATATATTTCCCTTGAAAAATCTCTATTAGCTCTGATATTATACTGCCGTTGGGGTACAAGTTATGGAATTGCGCCAACATCATACATTCAATCATTTTTATCTGAATTTTCAAAAATAACACACCCGGCAACTTATGGAAAAATGCACAATAGACAATTGAAAACTCATAACTGTCAACTGACTAGATAAATTTTCCTCTACCCTTAAATGCTATACTAAATACCCAATTAGACATTTAGAAGTATTTTCTCACCAAGTGGGCCCGAAATCTACAATAATAAAGATCGGGTTTGCCCTCGCTCCTGGTGTTTTACTGCTTACCTGATTGTTACCGATTCTACATAAGGCAAAATTGGGGGTTTTCGGCAGTTTCTTAGGGTGAAGATCTGGCTAACGCCACGCTATGCTATCAGATACTGATGGCGTGAAATTACCTTCATTCTCAAGAACTAAATACCTGTGGTTAAAGCTGTGTATAGTTTTTGGGTGCTAACCTTGAGTTGTTCTTAGCCGTCTCTGACTAACCCATAATCTAAGTTACCGAATGGTTAATCATTGAGTATCAGGAGTGCATGATGGGTATTGTTTAGATCAAACTAGGGGTCACGCAAGCAAACTCTGAAATTGTTGTGCTGTGAGAAGTCACAAGGGGGAGATTTCTCCTACCGTAACCGCAACTATGGTTAAGGCCATGCTGCGCTATCGGCAGCCTTACGTTCTCTACAAAACACTACGCGCGAAGTAGGGGTAATTCGTGTCACAGATGAGGGCGGACTGGCATGATGTAACCCAAGAAAAGGCAAGAGGCAAGAGGCAATCATGCTGTTCCCTATTCCCTGTTCCCTAAAAAATGATGTTTTGACCAAAGGTCGGTTCACTGCATGGAATTTTCAATCGCTACACTTCTTGCCAATTTCACAGATGATAAATTGGTGGCTCGTAAAGTTCTAGAAAAGAAACTAGGTTGTGAGGATGAAGCAAGTCTAGAAAAACTACAAATTACCTTGGATGTATTGGAAAAAATTGGGCTTTTGGTGAAGGAACGGGGGAAATACCGCCGCATCACGGAGGAAGGCTTGATTGAAGCAAAACTCCGTTGTTCGAGTAAAGGCTTTTGTTTTGCAATTCAAGACAGCGAAAACTCAGAGGATATTTACATCCGCGAAAGCCACTTGAGTAATGCCTGGAATGGCGACCGTGTATTAGTGAAAGTCCTCAAGGAAGGTAGTCGTCGGCGATCGCCAGAAGGTGAGGTGAAGTTGATTATGGAACGATCTAATCACACTTTACTAGCCAGAATTAAACAGGTAGATGGGGGTTTTCGGGCTGTTCCTTTAGATGACAGATTGCTGTTTGAACTGAAATTACAACTCAATAGCATGAAGTTGGATGCAGCAATTGATCACTTAGCTCACGTGGAAATCCTCCGCTATCCCCTAGCACAATATCCCCCCTTGGGCAGAGTGGTGCAAATTCTGGGTAGTGATGCCGAAGCTGCAGCGGATATAGATTTGGTAACTTGTAAGCATGATTTATCCCGGACTTTCCCAGATCATGTCCTTGATGCAGCATCTAAGTTACCCAAGAGACTCCTCAAGGCAGACCTGAAAAATCGTCTAGATTTACGTGATGTTTTTACTTTCACGATCAAAACTGTCAACGGTGATGAGTCTGTGTTTGAAAATGCCTTCAGTGTGGAAAAAACTAGCCCCGATGATTGGCGATTACTATTTCATATTACGGATGTTTCTCACTATATTCAACCAGATGAAGCCCTAGACAGGGAAGCACTCAAGCGCGGTAAATCAGTGTATTTGGGAGAATTATTACTACCAATGTTGCCGCCAATGGTAACGGAACGGTGTTCTTTAGTCCCTGGTAGCGATCGCCTGAGTATGACTTTCATAATTACCATTAATCCCCAATCGGGAACAGTGGTAGAATGGGAAATTCACGAAAGTGTGATCAACGTCAACTATGAGGTGAGTCCAGTAGAATTACATGACATTCTTTCAGGTGAAGTTACTAAAGTAACCGCGCAAGCACAGGAGCAATTACAAGACCTACAAACCTTAGCCGCTGCTATTAAACAGGTGCGCCTAAATCGTGGTAGCTTACGGTTGAATCTCCCACCTGTTCATAATCCCTACCATGATGAAGGGGCTTTGGGATCTGTTGTGGTGAATGATTTACCGGGGCGATCGCTAATAACTGAGTTGGTAATATTAGTCAATCAACTGATGGCCGATCACTTGAGCGCTCTGGGAGTTCCTTGTCTTTGGCGAGTCCAAGGCACACCTGACCCGGAAGATGTCCAGGAAATGCTCAAACTAGCCGTTAATTTGGGTGTGGAATTAGGACTAGATCCAGAATTGGAAATCCAACCCCTAGATTATCAACACTTAACGGCCGCTTTTGCTGATTCTCCTTCCGAACAAGTTCTCACCTATTTATTACAAGATACGCTCAAACCCTCTGTCTACAGCACTACTAAAAGTTCTCATTTTGGACTGGCTTTGTCCCAATATGTTCACGTTACCGCTCCCTTACGTCGTTATCCAGATATTCTCCTGCAACGGGTGTATCATAATCTACTAGAACATGGGCGCGATCGTCGCAATACCCGCGTTAAAGAACGGATTAACTTACGCCATTCTAACTGTCATGAAGAAATTAATTGGAATGTTCTCCCTCCAGAACTACAACAAGAACTTCAAAGTGACTTAACCAGAGTTTTAGTACAGATTAACGACCGGGAAAAAGAAGTCCAAGAAGCTGAAGCTGATTTAGCCGGACTACAAAAAGCCTCATTAATGAAACAACGTATTGGTGAAATCTTTGCCGGGGTGATTACTGGTGTTCAATCCTACGGATTTTTTGTAGAAATTGAAGTACCAATAGAACCGCCCACAGCAGATAGTCCAGTTAATTTTGTGGGGGCTGGTCTTATACCTTTTAGAGGCTTACGGGTAGAAGGACTGGTTCACGTCAGTTCCCTCAAAGACGATTGGTATGAATATCGCGCTAGACAACAGGCTTTATTTGGGCGGAAAAATCGCGCTTCCTACCGATTAGGCGATAGCTGTATGGTGCAAGTCAAGAGCGTTGATTATTACCGTCAACAAATTGATTTAATTACCGTTGGTGCTGATGGTTTACCCAAAAGTACGGGCGCAAATACAACTGATGACGATGCAGCAGATATTGATCCACCAAATCAAACAGAATCTTTTGACCCGGAACTTGATGATTAGGAATAGTCAGTTGTTTTTTGTCAGTTGTCAGTTGTTGTTTGCTGTGAATCAATTACCAATAACCACTGACCACTGACTAATGACCAATGACTAATGACTAATGACCAATGACCAATGACTAATGACCAATGACCAATGACCAATAAAACCAAACCTTTAATCCTGGGCGTAACCGGGGCCTCTGGTTTAATTTACGCCGTTCGCGCTCTTAAATTCCTCTTAGCAGCAGAATATGAAATTGAATTAGTAGCCTCTAAATCAACTTACACAGTTTGGCAAGCTGAACAGGAAATCCGAATGCCAGGAGAACCAGATAAACAAGAGCAATTTTGGCGAGAACAAGCGGAAGTTCCCCAACAAGGTAAACTCCGCTGTCATCCTTGGAGTGACGTTGGTGCGGGTATTGCCAGTGGTTCTTTTCGCACCTTGGGCATGATCATTATTCCTTGTAGTATGAGTACAGTTGCCAAACTTGCGGTCGGACTAAGTTCCGATTTACTAGAACGAGCCGCTGATGTACAAATTAAGGAAGGACGTAAACTAGTAATTGTTCCCAGAGAAACTCCTTTTAGCTTAATTCACCTGCGTAACTTAACTACTCTAGCAGAAACCGGCGTGAGAATTGTCCCCGCTATTCCTGCTTGGTATCACAATCCTCAAACTATTGAAGATTTGGTAGATTTTGTGGTTGCTCGTGCCTTAGATCAGTTGGATATTGATTGTATTCCTATACAGCGATGGCAAGGTCATTTGTAGTCAGTAAAAATTAAAAATTAAAAATTAAAAATTGAGTTCTTCTATTTTTAATTTTTAATTCTGTTTTTAGTAACCTCGCAGATCAACCCAGATAAAGATGGATGAATTTGATCAACTTTATGATTTATTATGATTTATTTAGTGTGACTCTAATTCTGAAAACAGAAGATTTTTCAGGTGGAAGTGGTTGATGAGGCTTGAGGCCATGCTATGCTATCGGCGATTTTCCCCTCATGTATTTTTAACTCCTGCTTTAATTTTAAATTTTTTATGGATGTAATTCGCTTAATTATTTTGGTGACAACAATATTAGGACTAATAATTATATTAGTTCAAAATTTTGGGCGATCGCTGCCCCTAGTATTTTTGGGAATGCGAAGTCAATCATTACCATTAGGATTGTGGGTTTTATTGAGTATAATCGCTGGTGTTTTTACATCTTTAGTAATTACTAGGTTATTAAAATTTGCTACTAATTTGAATTTACAAGAACAACAATCTATACCCAAATCGCCACCGACTACTGCCCAGGGTGTTAAACAAAATACTCCACCCCCCAGCAGTCCCCCCCAACCTCCCGCGAGTCAATTTAATGATCAAGATGATTGGAATACAAATCAAGATCAAGATGATTGGGATGATGGTGAAAATTATGAATCAGTACCAAAAACTTCTCCCACAAGTAATTCCCGAACTAGTTCCGTTTATTCCTACAGTTCCCAAGAACCTAAAAATACTGCGGTCGGTAAAACCGAGGCCATTTATGATGCTGATTATCGGGTAATTATTCCTCCCTATAAAGAACCGATCAAAGATCAAGCAGATGATGACGATTGGGATTTTTTTGAAGATGATGATTTTGAGGATAAAGACGAAAATAAGCCGCATAAACCCTAATTTCAGGCTATTAAAAAGAGATTTCCTTTCTTCCTTTTTCATGCTATGAAGAGTCTTTGCGGTTGATTTAATCCTTATGTTTCTGGTGTGGATTAGGGCTATAATTGCCAAAATTAATCAAAAAAGCCATAATTCATAATAATTAATAATTTAACAGGAGAAAAAGACTGGTGACTAATTTATTAAAAGGGGTTAACCTCTACTTAATTGGGATGATGGGAGTTGGGAAAACAACAGTAGGAAAATTACTCGCACAGGAAATCGGTTATAGATTTGTTGATACAGATGAAATCATAGTTAAAGCCGCAGGTAAATCTATCAATGAAATATTTACTGAAAATGGTGAGTCTGATTTTCGTCAATTGGAAAGTGATGTTTTAGCTCAAGTCTGTGCCTATACTAAGTTAATTGTAGCTACTGGTGGCGGTATTGTCATGCAGCAGCAAAACTGGGGTTATCTCCATCATGGTTTGGTAGTTTGGTTAGATGTACCAATACAAATCATATTAAAGCGCTTGGCGGCAGATAATACAAGACCACTGTTACAAAATGCCGATCCTCAAGGTAAATTAAGCTTGCTTTTAGAACAACGTCAACATAAGTATTCCCAAGCTGATTTACATATTACCATTACTGCTGACGAAACACCAGAAGAAATTGCCAACCGCATCTTAGCAACAATTCCCAGTATTCTGAAAAAGCAATAATTCTTGCTGGAAATAATCACAATTTGGGGCAATTTGTACACCCGTTTTTTATTCTATCTATAAAAAGGCAGAGAAAGCGGGTAATTTCTTATCAAAAGAAAGATGTAAAATTGCCATATCAAGAGTTGAATAGAATTTATATTCTCTAGTCATCCTTTGTGGATAAAATCTATGACTATATTTTCTCTTGATGAACTCAAAAATTTAGTCCAAAGTCCTCAGTATCCCTGCGTTTCTCTGTATCTACCTATGGAAAGATTGGGAGGAGAAACACGACAAAATCCCATTCGGTTTAAAAATTTAATTCGGGAAGCGGAAAAACGCTTAGATGAAATGGGTTTACGTCCCACTGAGTCGGTAAATTTGCTCAAACCAGCGATGGAATTAGATAATATTGGTTTTTGGGAAAATCAAAATCAGGGATTAGTAATTTTTAGTTCTCCCAATCTATTTCGTTACTATTGTTTACCAATTTCCTTTCCTCAATTGACAATTGTTGGCAAGAATTTTCACATCAAACCCTTACTAGAACTGATTAATAATGATGGAAAGTTCTATATTTTGGCATTGAGTCAAAATCATGTCAAATTTTACGCTGGAACGCGCTACAAGCTGGATGAAATAGCAGTAGAAAATATGCCGCAAAATCTGGCGGAAACACTTCTAGAAGATGAATTTCAAAAAGGTGTACAGCACAGAATTGGCACACCGAGAAGTGTAAGTTATGCCTCTCAACAACCGGGTTCTGTCCATGGACAGGGGAGTTCAGATCGGGAAAAACATGAGCGAGAGATTTTAAATTTTTGTTATGCTGTTGATACTGCATTACATGAAATATTACGAGATGAAAAAGCACCTTTAATATTAGCAGGAGTAGATTATTTATTACCAATTTATCAAAAGGCTAATACCTATCCACATTTTTTAGAAACAGGTATTACTGGCAACGTGGAATTGATGAAAACCGAAGAATTAAATCGGGCAGCTTGGGAAATTGTTTCTCCTTTATTTCAACAGGAATATGAAGATATAATGGCTGTTTATCTACAATTAGCGGGGGAAGAAAGTACCAAGATTACTAATGACATAAAAACAATTATTCCGGCGGCCTATTATCAACGAGTTGATACTTTGTTTGTGCCTTTAAAACAACATATATGGGGTAAATTTGATTTACCAAATGCCACAGTTGAATTACACCCAGAACCAGCACCAGAGGATGAAGATATGTTAGATTTTGCCGTGATTCACACCATATTAAATGGTGGTAGAGTTTATACTCTTGAACCAGAAGCAATGCCTAGCGGAGTCAAAGTAGCGGCTATTTGCCGATATTAGTTTTAAGCAATTTTAAGCAATTTTAAGCGTCAGATCCCCGACTTATTTAAGAAGTCAGGGATCTTGTTGTATATAACTAATTTAGGATTGCTATAGGAATTGAAATTACAACACAACTTTTAAAGCTTGTTCAATTATATCTACATATTCCTCTACTTTATACAACTGATAGGCTTTTTTGTCAATTTGATTTTTGATTTCTATTTGTCTAAGTAAAACTGTTTCTAAATCTGATCTACCAACTTCCTGCTTAACTCTCTGTGCAATAATTTCTAAAGTCCTAAGATTACTAAATCTATCTTGATCATATCTATTAACTTTTAAAACATCAAAAGCAATATTAACTAAGTTTCCTATTTCCCGCGATAATTTTTGTTTACGACGGAAAGCTGAATCAAATTCAGTTAAATAAATCAGTCTTGCTAACATATATCTTCGTAAATAGGGGTGACGAATATTCACATTAGCTATTTCTATCCATTTTCTATCACCTTCTTTCCAATCTTCATCATCTGTTACTTCTCCCCATATTATATATCCATTTGCACTAGGTTTAATTTTCAATTCTAGTAAATGTCCTTCTTCATTAGCATGAGGACTTTCCCATTCAATATCTACAGCATAATCACTAGATAATTTGTGATATTCAGTTAATGATACTTCCTTGCTAGGAAATGCTGAAGATTTACCTTGATAAGTCGTGATAATTTGATAACGACTTTGCCAAATATCATGCGCTTCACGACTTAATTTAGCTAACTCTTGATAGTCATGATGATTTTCTTCATTAAACTGAGGAATTGGTAAATCACCAACTTGATTTTCAAAATATTCAAATATTCCTTTTCCTGTCAATTTACCAATTCCACCTAATGCAGTATAACGAAATTCCAGAACTTGAGAATTAAGTAAAGCAACCAAAGCGTATAGTTTATCAAGTTTTAAATCATCTGGATCATAACAATATATATCTCGTAGGAATATAGCTGTAGTATCTGTTAAACCTGCTAAATTACCTTCTAAATCAACACTAAATCTATTACTGGTGGCACGATATGGACATAAAATTTTAGGTCGAAAATGAGAGTGTTGATCTTTACGTCTTGATCTGTGTAGAGCATACCATTCACAACTTCCTTCCTGATAAGCTGCTCTGGTTTCTAGCTTGTTTCTATTTGCAAGTAAATAGTTTTGAATTGCTATTGATAGATCTGCAAATTTTTCACTACTTTCAATATACAATAGTTGGGAATTATCCGGTATAAATCCATAGGCTAAAATTCCCGAATTTTTAACTATTTGGTATAGTTTTTCATTGGGAAAGTTAGATGGAAAACCCTGCTCAGGTGCGAAAATTTTATTTTCTCCTGTTTGAATACCCTGCTCTACTAAATCACATTCAGGTAATTCTCTGAGTTTCACAGCTTGAGAATCAATTTGATGAAAAATATCATTATATGGAGATATTTGCCAACGATGATCATTTAAGTTAGATTGAGTAATATTTACCTGAGTGACTCCTTGACTTAAATGTAAAGAACAATTATCACTGATAAAAGTTTTTTTGACAACATCAAGATCCAAAACATAGAAAGTTGTAAATTTATCCTCTGGTTGAGGTTTTTTTCTTTGAAATTCAATAATACAAGTGGCAATTCCCGCTTGAAAAACTTGATGTCCTAAAAAATCAATAATATTGACTATTTTAGTATTTTTACAAATAAATTCTCGCAAACTTCTAGATTTATGACCTTGAATAAAAGCACGAGAAATAATAAAACTTAAATAACCATCTTCTCTTAAAATTTCAAATCCCCGACGGAAGAAATAAAACAAAATATCGGTTTTATCAGTGTAAATATCAGCATAGGCAAATTTTAACCATTTTAATTCTAATGCACCTCTACCAAAGGTGGAATCAACATTAAAATAAGGAGGATTACCAATGATTACAGAAAACCCTTGTTCCGATTGTGGTAATCTCGGATCAAAAATATGGGAAAATTCTACTTCCCAGTTAAATGGACGTTTAATAATTACCTCTTCTTGAGCATTTTCTAAACTCATTAGTTGAGATTTAACTCTCGCTAATTCAGCAGATGTCCAATTTTTTAAAGTTGATGCTAAAGTTTGTTCAGAATTAATATTTTCTGTAATAAATTCTCGTATTGCTTCTATTTCTGCTACTTCAGCTTTTCTATTTTTAATTGTATAAACTACTGAATTGATACTTTCATCACTAGCAAAAAAGGCTGTTAAAACAGAATTAACTTGTTGATTAATAGTTGCAATTGTATTTTCTAAATTACTAACTGCTTGATTTCTTTCTATTTCACTTTGACTAGTATCTCTAGCAATATTGGCTAAATTTGCGACTATTGTTAATTGTTGAGAAAAAGGTTCTAAATTAGTGGGACTATGAATTAAACTATCTCCAACCCGAATATTTAAAGTCAGTGCTGGTAAATGAGAATATATAGAACCATTGCGTCTACCATATTCTCCAGGACGCGCACGTAATAATCTTGTCCATAGTGATAATTTTGCTAATAATACTGCTTGGGGATCTTGATCTACTCCATGCAGCATTTTTACTAAAATTTGTTCTTCAGGATTAATAATTGGTTGAGGTGCTACATGAATAAATAAATCAAAATTTTCGGGTATTTTCGCATTTTGACAAGCGAGATTATAACGTTTAATTTCTGTTAATAAATAATCAAATGCACCTAATAAAAATGAACCTGAACCACAAGCAGGATCAAGAACTGTAATTTCTAAAACTGATTTTGCGACTACATGAGCTTGCTGTAATTCACCCTTTTCTAATAACCCAATAGCTTGATCAATTTTAGGTTTTACTAAAGGTTGTAAAGTTTGATGAACAATGCGACGGACTATATAGTTAGGAGTATAGAAAATACCTTCTTTTTTGCGGGTTTTTTGATTTTCTAGAATTTGGACTACATCGTTAACAAGAATTAATTGATGAGCCAAAAATTGTTCATAAGCAGTACCTAAAATATCCTGGGTTAGAGTGGTGAAATCATAGTTATAAATTGAACGATAATTAGCTAATGTTCCGGTAATTGTATAAAGTATGCCTTCTTGGGGAACTGCATTAATGACAATAATTGATTCTAAATATGCAACATCAATTGTTAATTCATCAATCCAAGAAGGTTGAAATAACTCATTATTATAGTCTAACCATGTACTCCGAAAAGCCTGTCTTAGTTGTTCGATAAAAGGCAAGTTGGGAAAAGTTTGTTGCCAGTTATAATAAACTCTACCCAGATAATTAAAGGGTATTTCTCGGCTAAATGTCTCTAAAAGTCTAATTAATAGAAAACGATTTAAAATAATTTGCGCCGCTTCACGAATTTTCTCTAAACTTAAATTAGGTTGAGATTTTTTAATACCATTGGCAATAATTACGCGCCAAATTTTCAGGTCTGCTAAAAATTTTGTTACTAATTCTTCTCTAGTTTTTTCACTATAAATAGTTTCTGCTGTCGTTATTAAATTAGTCAGATGTTGTTGAAATTGTGGGAATGACATTTATATAAAAATCAATGAAATATGGAGATTGCTATATTATCTATAATAGTTGTTTTTTGATGTTATTGATGATAGATTTTACAAAAATTTACAAATTTCCTAGTTGCTTGCGTGCTGCTGCTAAAATTAATCTTTGTTCAGCACGAGCGATCGCTTTATAGGTCCTGTCTACAGCTTCCGGTTCTACAGAAATAGAAGTAATTCCCCATTCTATTAACTTATCAATTATTTCTGGATAAAGTGCCGGAGCTTGACCACAGATAGAACAGGGAATACCTCCAGCTTGAGACATTTTAATTAATTGAGATATTGCTTTCATCACTACTGGATGACTTTCATCAAATATTGTTGCAGATTTTCCCTGTTCTCGATCTACTCCTAATAATAATTGAGTTAAATCATTTGTGCCAATGGCAATACCCATCACCCCAGCTTGAATATATTCAGGTAATAGAAATAGTATACTAGGAACTTCTGCCATGATCCATAATTGAAACTGATGGTTTTTCATTAACCCAGATTCAGCAACTTTATGACGACAAAATATAAATTCTTCTACAGTGCGGACAAAAGGTAATAGCAAATTAATGTTTCTATAACCAGATGCTTGGACTATCGCTAAAGCTTGTAATTCCAATTCAAAAATAGCCGGATACTGCATATAACTGAAAATACCCCTCTCACTGATAATTGATGACTGTGATAAGGGGGAATCTGCACTAAATGATGTTAAATTATAAGCTGGTAAATCTAAAGAACGATAAAAAATAGGTCTGGGTAAAAAAGCGCGAGCAAACTGCATAATTTGCTCAGATAATAACTCTAATAATTCCTTTTGTTTTCCTTGTAATAACCATTCTTGAGGGTGTTTTCCCTTGAGAATATTTAATATCATCAATTCTGACCGTAATAATCCCACACCATCTACAGGTAAACTTTGTACTTGTTTAATTAATTGAGGTTGACTTAAATTTACCATTAACTTAGTGGCAATTATTGGTAAATTTGTCAATTGATGATCTGATATTTTCTCATCATTCATTGTTTTTTCCATCTCCGCACTAGGAAAATTTTCCTCTTCTTCTGTGAGACGATATATTTCTCCTTTGTCACCATCTAGTAATAATCTTTCACCTGACTGTAAAATAGTTGTCGCACCCGTGGCACTAGTAACCGCAGGAATACTTAATTCTCTAGCTAAAATTGCACCATGACTAGTTAACCCGCCTTGTTCCGTAATAATACCAGCAACACCCCGTAATAATGGTAAATAATCAGGAGTAATAACTGATGTAATGAGAATTACCCCCTGGGGAATTTGTAGGGATTTTTGTGCTGAATTGAGAATATAAGCATTAGCAATAATTCTGCCCCTAGCTGCCCCAATACCTTGAATAAATTGGATATTTGGTTTTATCGGTTGGGGAACAGTAACCTCTGTAATATAGATTTTAGAAGCCAAACATGAGGACACAAGTTTCCATTTTACAGTTAAAGTTGTACCCAGTTCACCAATTAGGCGATTTCCTAAAACAATTAATTCCTGTAAATATTCTTCTGGTAAAGCGTATTCTTGTTGTTGAGATTCTGGTAAAAGATAAGCCGGTAAACAATTATGATTTGATGTTAGCTGTAATTCTTCACCAGCCAAATGTGTGCCATTATCAAGACCATAAGCCAAAATTTTATTCCCCAATTGTCTTTCTATAACCACCCCGGTTTGCGGTTCTATGTAGTAAACATCTGGTAATACTTCACCATTAGTAATTGCTAAACAATCGCCCCAAGTAGCTTCAATATCATAAGCCAAGGGGTTAATATTCAGGACACCAGAAGCAATACAAGAATCAACTGGTTGTACTAATACTCCTAAATTAATTTGCGGTAAAGTAATACCTACACTCCGCCAATATACTAAACTTCTAGCACGGAATAACTGACTCCAAAGTAACTTTAAAGCTGCGCCAATTTCCGCTTCTTCGCAAGGACAAAACACCGAATCTAATAACCCGGACACATTTTTCATCTCTTGATTAGTTGATATTGCCAGACTAGGGCGCAAAATTAAACCACTTCCTGGCCATTGTTTAGCAGCTGCAAAAATTTTCCTTACCCAATGAGGTGGGACACTGGCCGAGATAATTTCCTGACGCAAGCGGCCAGCTACCTGCTGAAGTTGTCGCCAATTATTTACGTCTAAGTGCAGAGAAGAATGGGGTAAATCAGCAATTAAAGACTCTGAACTGTTGAGATTTTCTAGGAATTGCTTTAAAACATCCGCTGCTACCACAAAACCAGGCAGAACAGGGTAGCCTCGTTGTTGAATTTTGCTTAAGTAAAACGCTAAAACGCCTACTTTAGCACGGTCTTGTAGTGTGATTTTGTCAAGCCAATAGAGTTTATCCACTCAATTCATTAGGTGTCAGTTTTCATTTGGTAATTCCGTGTTACCTTAAAATCGTTCGTAGGACCAACAAGGGAGTGAGTAAGTAGTCAGACAAAATTAATTTTAAATTAATTATTAATATTTTTGATTAAATACTTTTTGTTACTATACTACTAATTACTGTCAAAAATGAAATATATTTTGTTTTTAACTTCACATATTCTACCGTTGAACTATTTAACACCTACAGAACTTGATAAATCCTGATTATATTACTAGCAGTGATTGGTTGAATACCGGGCTGCGTCTATGTTTTGCCCTGTTTATTGGGGCTATAATTGGTCTGGAACGACAAATTAAAAACAAGCCGGCTGGTTTAAGAACTCATATGTTAGTCAGTTTAGGTTCATCTGTGTTTACTCTCATTACTATCCAAACTGGTGGACCACAACTGAGTGCTGATGCTATTAGTCGTGTAGTTCAAGGTATCGCTGCTGGAGTGGGATTTTTAGGCGCTGGGGAGATTTTGCGTCAATCTTCCCAAACATCAAAATCTCCAGAAGTTCACGGATTAACTTCTGCTGCTGCAATTTGGGTATCTGCTGCTTTGGGAATTGCTGCTGGGTGTGGTTTATGGCAATTAGGATTAATGGGTGCTATTTTAACTGTAATTATTCTACACATTTTTAAAAGACTGGAAAGATTTAATTAAGTAGGTAAACAGAAAAATTTATATGACATTAATTGCCTTTTTCACCTGTATTAACAGCCAATTCAGTTTTAAAATAGCTTGTTTAAGTTGTTCTGAATTATTATTTTCATCTTATAATTAGATTTTAATCTCTTTGGTTTTTTTGTCTATGAAGAATGCAACGGTTCAAGAAGCAAGGGCATATCTTCTCGAATTAATAGAGTCAGTGTTAGAGGGTGAAGATGTGGTCATTAGTCGAGAGGGTAAACCGTTGGTGCGTTTGATCCGCTATGAAGCGGAACTTGAGCCGCGGACTCCTGGGGCTTGGGAAGGGCGCGTTTGGATGGCTGATGATTTTGATGATGAGTCAGAGGAGATTAACGCTATGTTTTATGGAAAAGGTTAATGGGGTTTTTATTGAGATTGGGAATTGCTATAAAATTGGTATCAGTTGTCAATTTTTCCCGCACTCACAGATAAAATCTGGGAAGATTTCAACCATTGAGAATCAAAAGCACCTAAATGAGTGGTAGTAATCAAAGTTTGAAATCGGTCTTGAATAGCATCCAGTAATTGACCTTGACGGGATGGATCTAATTCAGCTAAAACATCATCTAATAATAACAAAGGTGGTTCATTAATCACTTCTTCAATTAATTGTAATTCGGCTAATTTCAAAGCTAACACTAATGTTCTTTGTTGACCTTGAGAACCATATTTTCGTGCTGGAGTTTGATTAATAATTAATTCTATTTCATCACGGTGGGGTCCAACTAAAGTTATGCCTCGATGTAATTCAGGAATGGATCTTTGTTGTAGTTTAGCAAAAAAAGCACTTTGTAATTCATGGGCAGAATTTTTTTCTAAAGGAACATTAGCAGCATATTTAATTTCTAGATTTTCCGATGCTCCACTAATACTATTATGCCATGCAGAAGCTAGGGGAGACAATCTTTGAATGGCTCTATCTCGTCTTAAAATAAGTCTTGTACCAGCGGTAACTAATTGTGCATTCCAGATAGCTAATTCTGATTGTAGTGACTTTTCTTGTGTATTGATATAGCGTTTTAAGAAGGCATTACGTTGGCGTAAAGTTTGGTTATATTGATGTAAAATATGGGCATAAACTGGTTCTAATTGAATTAATAATGTATCCAACCAATGACGACGACTATCGGGACTACCTCGTACTAATTCTAAATCTAAACTAGAAAATTCTACTGCATTGAGGACACCTAAAAAGTTCATTTGTTTGGGAACTATTTCCCCATTAATAGCAACTGTGCGGCGGCCTTGACGACGGAGAGTGAGGGTTAAATCACTATTGCTATGAATCCTTTGTAAATTAGCACTAATTTGGGCTGTAGATTCACCTTCTTTAATTAAATCATGATCTCGTGCCATGCGGTGCGATCGCAATGTTGCTAATAATTCTACAGCTTCCAATAAATTTGATTTTCCTTGAGCATTATTACCCACCAAAATAGTTTTAGGGGCTGTAAATTCAACTTTTTGATCTTGGTAATTACGAAATTGTTTTAGATGTAAAGTTTTTAAATACATATATATAACATATATATAACATATATAGGACTCCTATTTGATTTTTGATAGCTTGCGTGGCGTAGCCATACAAGACTCCGTAGGTATCAATTCTGTCTTTCTTCCCTGTAACCTGTAACCTGTTCCCTGTAACCTGTTCCCTGTTCCCTGTTCCCTGTAACCTGTAACCTGTAACCTGTAACCTGTAACCTGTAACCTGTAACCTGTAACCTGTAACCTGTAACCTGTAACCTGTAACCTGTAACCTGT
>LJOT01000555.1 GCA_001672075.1 Anabaena sp. CRKS33 | reverse complement strand
CTCAATATCCGCTAATAAATGATGTTCATCAACACAGACGAGGGAAATCGCTTCACCTTCTGCTCCAGCGCGTCCAGTCCGGCCAATGCGATGTACATAATCTTCTGGTACATTCGGTAAATCATAGTTAATGACATAAGGTAATTCGCTAATATCAAGACCACGGGCAGCAATATCCGTTGCTACTAATACCTGTAGTGTCCCTGCTTTGAACTTACCCAGGGCGTGGGTTCGCGCTCCTTGACTCTTATTACCGTGAATAGCGAGCGCTTGAATGCGGTCTTCACCCAACTGCTTGACTAACCTATCAGCACCATATTTAGTACGGCTAAAGACTAATACCTGATACCATTTATTTTCTCGAATTAAATGGGAAAGTAATTGTCGTTTCCGCTCCCGGTCTACATGATAAACTTTCTGTGATACTGTGGCTGCGGTGACATTTCGCTGTGCTACTTCAATCATTGTGGGGTTATTTAGTAACCCGGCTGCGAGAGTTTTAATTTTATCGGAGAATGTGGCGAAAAATAACAAATTTTGCCGCTGTTTGGGTAAAAGCGAGAGAATGCGCCGGATATCATTAATAAAACCCATATCTAGCATTCGGTCCGCTTCATCTAATACCAACACTTCTACAAGGGATAAATTCACAGTTCCTTGTTGAACATGATCTAGCAGTCGTCCGGGGGTTGATACTAAAATATCTACACGGGTTCTCAATTTCTGTTTTTGGGGACCAATACTGACTCCCCCAAACATGACCATGGAATTGAGATCTAAGTATTTACCATAGTCGCGGACGCTTTCTTGTACCTGTGCTGCAAGTTCTCGCGTAGGGGTAAGAATTAATGCCCGAATTGGTGAAAATCCGTTGGTATTGTTTTGAACCTGGTGAGTAGATAACTTATGTAGCAGCGGTAGAGTAAAGCTGGCGGTTTTACCAGTACCCGTTTGCGCTCCAGCTAAAATATCACCACCAGATAATACTATAGGGATAGCCTGTTTTTGAATGGGTGTAGGCCGATTATATCCTCGCTCAGTGACAGCACGGACAATTTCAGGGGACAATCCGAGATGGGAAAAAGACATAGAACTCCAGAAATAACATCGGCCTGTCGCCCATTACGGCTTCAGTCTTAGGCGGACGAATGGTTTAAAATACTCAATGGGCAGCAAGCACCAAGACTAGGGGCAATTGCCATAGTCCCTTATTATAGCAGAATTAAATAATGATAGTGAGAGAATTAAATATTCACCCAGCGACTTTGTAAATTATGGCTGAATTACCTAAAACCCTAGAAGATGCGATCGCTCAGTCCTGTGAAGCGGTAAAATCAGCTGTAGCTGATGGTA
>LJOT01000266.1 GCA_001672075.1 Anabaena sp. CRKS33 | reverse complement strand
GTGCGATCGCTTTTTGGGATTTGGAAAAGTGCGATCGCAAGTTTGGATAAAATTTTTGATGGTTGTTCACGAATTAATTATAGAAATTAGTTTAGAAGGTAGAGGAATTTGTTGTTTACCACTACAATAAACAGTTTCTATCCATAACTCTCGCGCTTCATTAATATTTTCTATTGCTTCTTCTAAATTGTCTCCCTGACTTATACAACCTGGTAAGTCAGGAATCATGACTGTATATCCTCCGTCCTCTTCTGGATAAATAGACATGGGATATTTTAAAGACAAATAATATTCTAAAGATAGCATTTTTTCGGCTAGGTGGTTGAGATAATTATTCATTGACCAATGACCAATTGTACCACACCTCACAAAAATAATATTCTTGGTTAATCAAACTTAACCCCGTTTATAAATCATTTCCATCCTCAACTTCTCTACCTCAATCTTCAACCGTTCATTCTCCATTTTCAACCACCTGTCATTTTGTTTTGATTATCACAACTACAATTACAACTATTTTAAGTTTATTAAAGTGTGCTTTCATGAAAATTTCGCGCTAAGACGCTCTCAAAGACTCTAATAGATATCTCTGAAAAAGAATCTAAAACTCTTAATCTGTCTAGCTGAAAACCTAATTTCTGGAGAGGTCTAATCTTTAGGTAATGGCAGTTAATTCTGAAATATCTTTATAGATATTTAATATTCCGTAGTGTTGTAGTGAATGATCAGACATAGTAAAATACTGATAAACTTAGTTTTTACAACATCTGGTCAATGAAAACAATCTTAAATTCTCAGCATCCCCTGATACTTAAGTTGGCTGCAAGTATTTTGGTATTTTTATCAGTTTTCGTAACTGGTATAAATTCTGAAAGTTTGGCCGCTGCTGAAAAAGTAACTTTTGCAGCCTATGGTGATATGCCTTATTTCGCCAAGTTAGCAGATGGTAGAACTGATGAGCAAGTTTTGATCCAAGATATTGCGCCTAAATTCCGCCAACGTGAAGATATACCCTTTGTAATTCATTTGGGTGATCTTGGTCGTCCCCAGGATACTTGTTATGATACTTGGTTGGAGAAGAATAAGACATTTTGGAAAACCGATATAGTTAAACCTGTGTTTTTTACACCAGGAGATAATGATTGGACTGATTGCGATCGGGAAGGTCTAACTGTTAGAAAATCAGAGTTGGAAAGACTAGACGCAATTAGAAAGGTGTTCTTTAGTCAACCTAAAACTCTCAATCCTGAATGGCGATATGAAGAACAAGCCACTTTACCTGAAAATGAAACTTGGTGGTATAAGGGTGTCCGTTTTGTAACAGAACATATTGTCAGCACTGATAATGGACGCACTGAGATACTTCTTGATGATCCTATCAAAGTTAATCAATTAGTTGATGAACGGGATAAAGAGAATGCTATTTGGCTTAATCATGCTTTTGAAATGGCAAAAGATAGCGATACATCAGCTGTAGTTGTAGCGACTCAATTAGATCCTTTTGCTCCTGATGGTAGCACGAATGATGTTTTCAGCAGATGTTTAAATAATCATGCGTATAAAGGATTCTGTGAACAATTGCAGACATTGGCGGCAAATTTAGATAAACCAGTGTTATTAGTTCACGGTGATACTAATGCTTACTGTTATGATCAACCTTTTCCTGTAGGTAAAACTCCGAAATTATGGCGCTTGAATGCACCTGGTGATTTTAAAGTGATTGATGCTTCTTTAATCTCTTTTGACCCTAGCAATTCTAGCAAACCTTTTGAAGTTACCGGACTGTTATCAGGTAAAGAACCTCCTCAAATCTGTGATTACAGTAGATAATAGGTGATTAATTGATGATGCGATATCTGTTAAAAACACAGCGATCGCACATCATATAATTCTTTTTGGCGTTGCTGATTTGAGGTATGAAAATGATTTTGATGATTTCAAAACCCTTGTAGAGAGGTGAAATGGGTAGAGATTCTCGGCTCTACACCTATAATTCATATTTAGTTTCAGCAATTATCATATCAGGATTTTTCTCAATTTGTCTTGATTATAGCAACTTACAAAAATATCCAATCAAAAAAGGCGAGGAAGTCAAACTTCCCCGCATTATTAGAATCAATCAACTAAGTTATTGGTTGTGAAAAATCTGAGTGTAAGTAATAACTCCAGATTAAACAGTAACAATGAAATCACTAGCAACCAAAGTAGGAGCACCAAGGATATTTACAGATGCAAACTCACCACCAGTACCAAAACCAGCAGCGCTACCATTTTGGTTATAGAAGAGGCTACCGAAGACTGCGTTATAAACAATCCTAGCACTGCTGATTGCTGCGTCAGCATCATCTGTAACAACGGCAAAGTCTGAGACATTACTAAATCCGGCACCTGCAACACTTTGTAGAGCCGCAAATACTGTCTTGCTCAAAACTATCTTGTCACCAGCGCTAAAGTCAGCGATGTTGTCTAAACCAAAAGTTGTTGCACTAAAAGCTGTAGTGCCATTGAATACGAACTGGTCATTACCAGCGCCACCAACTAAGTTGTCAGTACCCAAACCACCAACAAGGATGTCATCACCAGCACGACCATTAAGGATGTCATTACCAGCACCACCGTTTAAGTTGTTATTAAGAGTATTACCGATGAGACGGTCATTACCCAAACCACCAATGGCGTTTTCAATGGCATCTACCGCAGTTAATGTGATTTTTGTAGTACCCACAACGGTTTGAGCCGTGGTGACACCCAAATTCACACGAGCACCTAATGTAGCCGCAGCACCAGCAAAGCTAATGGTATCTGTACCAGAGGCATCCCTAATGATGTCGTTACCTAGTCCAGTGAGAGTGAAGAGATAAGTATCATCACCTGCACCACCATCAAGATTGTCATTACCTAAACCACCAATGAGGGTGTCATTACCAGCACTACCAATGAGAGTGTCATTACCGACAGCGCCATTAAGCAGGTTATTACCACTGTTACCTGTAACAGTGTTATTAACAGCGTTACCTGTACCATTAACATTGGCAGTTCCAGTTAGGGTCAGGTTGGTTTTTGTTGCTGCTAATGTAGCAGTAGTAGCAGAGGTAACGGTATCAGTGATAGTTACTGTGCCAGTCACGAAGGGGATAGTTGCACCAACGGGGTTAGTTAATCTGACGGTGAATTTTTCATCCGCTTCAGCTAGTGTATCAGCTGTAGTCTTAAAGGTGATAGTCTTGCTGGTCTGCCCTGGAGCAAAGGTGAGTATGCCGCTGAGTGTGTTACCAGGAGCAGCGCTGTAGTCAGCGGCAATAGCAGTACCAGGAGTGGTAGCGTAGTTGACTGTTACAGCAGTAGAACTAGCTTCATTCAGAGTCACTGTCACCACAGCATCTGTTCCCTCTACCACAGTTACATCACTGATGCTTAGTCTTCTGGGTATGTTAAGAGGAGTGTCTAGTTTCAACAGAGCGACTTCAGTGCCATCTACCTGACCGGGAGTTCTGCTGCCGGCAACGAAAGGAAAATCGTTGTCGTTTGTTACCAGAATGGTATTTTTGTCAACGATGGTGAAAGCTTCAACGTTTTGGAATGGCAATTTAAAGCTGGTTGAACCATCACCATTCAAGTCATTGGGGTCTTGAATGTCTAACAAGTTAGCGACTTCTTGCTTGATGAGATAGCCGTTGGAGTCTACCTGGGTCAAGTTAATTTTATAAATCTTTTTGAATTCAGCAGCAGCCCCAGTTAAGCGGTCTTTTTCAATGACTAAGTATTCATTATCATTGATAGCTGTCAAGTCATTGATTGACTGGGAGTTAGAAGTCTTCTCCAGTTTATATTTGTATTGTGTACCGAAGGTTTTGCTGGTTAAGTCAAATTCGTAGATACGGAGAATATCGTTGGTAGCGCTGTCACCAGTAACTGGACCTTCCAAAGCGGTGATGAGCTTGGTCTTGCTGGTATTGATTGCTGTACTTTCCAACCCTTTAGCACCCAAGTTAGGTATGATTGGCGGAACGCCGGGGTTATCGGGAGAGAAGACGTTAGGTACAGCAATGGGAGCTTCTAGCAATTTACCAGTAGCATCAAAGTGCAATAGGTAAGGACCGAACTCGTCTCCCACCCATATTTCGCCGTTTTTATCAAAGACGAATGACTCGATATCAAAGTCAGCGCCTGTTAGGTTTCTCTCAGCAGTGTTTTCGTTAACGAGGGTGAAGTTAGGAATGTTAATCTTCTTGTCTGGGTCGCGGAATTGAATATAGTTTAAGAACTGGACACTACCATCTGCACCAGTTTCCGCTCCTTTTAAGCTTGGGTCAACTTGGTAAAGACGTAACAAAAAGTCTGCGCTGTTATTTTTTTTACCATAACCGTTATCTGGTTGAAACCAGAAAGTGTTATTGTTACCAACTTGCATGGCACTGAAACCACCAAGAGGCAGACCAAGAGTAGTGAAAGGTACTGTGATACCATTGGTGTTGCCAGTAATTTGACCACCGGATGTAAATGTGTCCCAAAAAACGCTACTGGAGAAGGTTGCACCAGGAAAGCCAGCGAAACCGGTTAGTGTTGTAGGCATATTATATTGATAATTTTTCTGTTGATTTCGTTTTTACTTGTCAGTTCAGTTCTTTAATTACATTGCCTGTCGGGTCAGAAACCAGGTTCTTATTCCCACAGGGGGTCTAACCTAAAACTTGAGCAACCATGCTCTGAAAATCTTTCTTGACAAGGAACAAAAGATATAAAAACTCGTCATCAGGTCTTTAGAGACTGTTTTGAGCTATTATCTCTTGTTTGATGTCAGGACTAGGTATAGCATGAGACACTCAGTTTTGATTGGACGATTAAGTAACAAAGAACTAATCAGAACAGTTAAGATATTGGCACTGGAAGGTTAACAATAAAATAAGCAAAGTACAATAAATGGTTAAATTTAGGCAGCGAACTTAACTATTTTTATAAACCATTTCCATCCTCAACTTCTCTACCTCAATCTTCAAGCGTTCATTTTCCATTTTCAAACCCGTATTTTCATCTTTAATCAACTCTACTTCATTCCGTTTACTCAAAGCCTGATTAATTGCCAACTTCCGCATATCTAAAGAAAACCAACGTTGATAGGTTTTCGTATGAATCTGCACACTATGACCC
>LJOT01000554.1 GCA_001672075.1 Anabaena sp. CRKS33 | reverse complement strand
AAGTGCTACCAGCACAAATGAAAATGTAACCCCCAATAGTGTAATAGGTACTTTTAGCACTACTGACCCTACTATCGGCGACACTTTTACCTATAGCTTTGTTGCTGGCACAAATGACAACGCAGCTTTCACAATTAGCGGAAATCAATTACTGATTAACGCTTCCCCTGATTTTGAAACCAAATCTAGTTACAACATCTTGGTGAGAACCAGCGACAATGGTGGTCTAACCTTCGAGAAGGCTTTCACCATCAACGTTAATGACCTCAACGAAATCGTTGGTACTGCTAGTAATAATAATCTTGTGGGGACAGCAGGTAACGATTATATTGACGGTAAAGCTGGTAACGATACCCTTAACGGTGGTGCAGGAGTAGATATCCTGATTGGTGGTACAGGAAATGACACATACATAGTTGATACAAGCACTGACACCATCATTGAAAACCTCAATAATGGTACGGATAATGTGATATCATCTGTTACTTACACTCTAGGCAACAACCTGGAAAATCTCACCTTGAATGGAACTACAGCCATTAACGGGACTGGAAATAGCCTGAATAACACCATCACAGGTAACACGGCTAATAACATCCTTGATGGTGGTTTAGGTACTGACACCCTGATTGGTGGCGCTGGTAACGACACTTATATTGTGGATTCGACCACTGACACTATTACAGACAGTGCTGGTATAGATACCATTCAATCCAGTGTTAACCTGAGTTTGGTTAATTATGGCACTATCGAAAACCTGAACCTCACAGGCACAGCCTTGAATGGTACTGGAAATGGACTGGGTAATACTATCACAGGTAATGGTGGAAATAACACCCTTAATGGTGGTTTAGGTAATGATACTCTGGTTGGTGGTTTAGGTAATGATACCTTGATTGGTAGTGCTGGTAATGATAGTTTGGTTGGTGGTACAGGAAATGATACTTATTTGTTCTCCATTACCACTAGCATCGGTACTGACACCATTACAGAAGCAGTAGGTGGTGGTCAAGATACTATTGACTTCACTGGTACAACCGCAGCAATCCGCCTAAATCTAAGTATTACTACTACTCAAACCCTGGTTGCTAATGGTTCAAAACTGAAATTAACTGCCGCTAATACCATTGAAAATGTGATTGCTGGTGCTGGAGCAGATAGAATTATCGGTAATGGCCTAGATAACCGCTTATTTGGTGGCACTGGTAATGATGCTCTAACTGGTGGTATTGGCAATGATACTCTGGTTGGTGGTGCTGGTAATGATGCTCTGATTGGTGGCACTGGTAATGATGTCTTCAGCTTTGCAGGGAATTCTGCTTTCACTTTAGTTAGTCAAGGTTTAGATACTATC
>LJOT01001044.1 GCA_001672075.1 Anabaena sp. CRKS33 | reverse complement strand
AGGTTATGATGATAATATCATGATTACCGATATTTTTTCTCTGTGTTCTCTGTGTTCTCTGTGGTTCGATAAAAAAAAGAATTTGTCTGAATCAGGATAACCAGGATTAAAAGATTTTCAGGATTTTGTCTGAATCAGGATAACCAGGATTAAAAGATTTTCAGGAATTTGTCTGAATCAGGATAACCAAGATTATAGGATTTTCAGGAATTTGTCTGAATCAGGATAACCAGGATTATAGGATTTTCAGGAATTTGTCTGAATCAGGATAACCAGGATTAAAAGATTTTCAGGAATTTGTCTGAATCAGGATAACCAGGATTAAAAG
>LJOT01000265.1 GCA_001672075.1 Anabaena sp. CRKS33 | reverse complement strand
TAATCATGCCTGATCTAAAAGCGATCGCCTTCTACCTTCCCCAATATCATCCCATTCCTGAAATTAAAAAATTATGCCTGATCTAAAAGCGATCGCCTTCTACCTCCCCCAATATCATCCCATTCCTGAAAATGATCAATGGTGGGGCAAGGGTTTTACGGAATGGACAAATGTTACGAAAGCCAAACCCTTATTTAAAGAACACTATCAACCCCACCTTCCTGCTGACTTAGGCTTTTATGATTTGCGTCTACCAGACGCGCGACAAGCTCAAGCTGACTTAGCACGAGAGTATGGTATTCATGGGTTCTGTTATTATCACTATTGGTTTAATGGTAAACGATTATTAGAACGTCCTTTTAATGACGTACTTGCTTCAGGAAAACCGGACTTTCCCTTTTGTCTTTGCTGGGCTAATGAAAACTGGACAAAACGGTGGGATGGTCAAGATCAAGAAATTCTAGCCGAGCAAGTCTATGGCGAAGAAAGCGATAGACTGCATATGCAGTGGCTGGCTCAAGCTTTTCAAGATCCTCGATATATTCGTGTAGAGGGAAAACCTCTTTTTCTGGTTTATCGAGCTATGAATATTCCTGATCCAAAAAAGACCAGTCAAATTTGGCGTGAAGAAGCCCGTAAATTAGGAGTAGGTGAGATTTTTCTATGTCGTGTAGAAAGCTTTCCCGATGAACATACTGATCCCACTCAAATTGGTTTTGATGCAGCAGTGGAATTTCAGCCAGATTGGGGAGAATTAGGTTTACCCTTGCAAACAGGTAGACGGTGGAATTTAGCCAGGAAACTCAAATTAGCAGCAAAGGCTTACGCCAATAACCGAATTTTTGACTATTCGTCAATGGTTGAAGCAATGTTAAAAAAGGCTGACCCCGCTTATCTTCGCTTTCCTTGTGTCACCCCATCGTGGGATAATTCTCCTCGTCGTCGACAAAATGCAACGATCATTAAAGATTCTTCCCCAGAAATTTACGAGTATTGGTTGAAACAAGTCGTTCAAAATACAGTTAAGGATCACCGTAATAGCGAAAGAATTGTTTTCATTAATGCTTGGAATGAGTGGGCTGAAGGTAATCACTTAGAGCCTTGTCAAAAATGGGGTCGGGCATATTTGGAAGCAACCGGCAGAACATTGAAGCTTTAAAAACCTCCTTAACCATATATTTCAAAATTTCGAGATCATTTTTATTGATAATATTTCCATTCATATATTATGACAAGCGGAATCGTATTTCCTCCAATTAATTCAGTGCCTCAAGACTCTCATAGACCATTCTGGTCCGTGATGATTCCCACCTATAACGGCACAAAATACTTAGAACAAACACTGAAAAGTGTCCTAGTTCAAGATCCAGGGGTAAGGGAGATGCAGATTGAAGTTGTAGATGATTGCTCTACTAAAGATGATCCTGAAAAACTTGTCAAAGATATCGGACAAGGTAGAGTTTCCTTTTTTCGCAACCCTCAAAATGTTGGTTTACTCCCTAACTGGGATACTTGCATTCAACGTGCCAATGGTCACTGGGTTCACATTCTTCATCAAGATGATTTAGTCATGCCAGGGTTTTATGAGCAGTTGCGAGCAGGAATAGAAAAAGAGTCTTCGGTCGGAGCAGCCTTTTGCCGTCATAGCTATATCAATGAACATGATGAATGCCTGTTCTTATCCTTAACTGAAAGAGAAACACCTGGTATTCTTACCGACTGGCTAAAACTGATTGCAACAACCCAACGAGTTCAATTTCCCTCAATAGTGGTTAGACGCAGTACATATGAAAAATTAGGAGGATTTTGTACCGAAGCCAGATCTGCTGCCGACTGGGAAATGTGGAAACGAATTGCTGCCCACTATCCAATTTGGTATGAACCTCAAGTTTTAGCCAGTTTTCGCCTACATTCGGCTTCAGAATCGTCTCGATTGATTAGAAAAGGTGAAAATGTTGCTGACATACGCAGGGCGATTGAAATTTCTAAATTGTATTTACCTAATACAATTAGCCAAGAAGTCATAATGCAAGCAAGAGAATATTATGCCTTTAATGCACTTAATCGGGCTAATACATTAATTAATCAAGATGATTTTGAAGCAGCGATCGCTCAAATTAAAGAGGCATTTAAGTGTAGTTACTCGATTAAGGTAATCACATTTATGCTTGGTATCCTCAGACAAAATAGAAGACAATTATTTAGACGGCTGAAATCTTTATGTTTCTGAATTTCTCTAAGAATCAAAGCTTACAAAAAAGTCTTTAGGATTTACGCATTGACAAGATTCCCCAAAATATGTGAAGTAAATTTTATCCCTTGTAGGGTGCGTCAGACACGATATTTTGACAAAAAAACAGATTCCCTCTATCTGACGCACCCTACTCAATAAGTTATTCCCAAAGCCGAAAACGACGCAATTTCGTTCATTCATATCATGGTAAATTAGTGAGCGTGCGTAAGTCCTAGTCTTGTAAAAATTTTCTCTAAATCAAAATACAGAAAAGTAATATTGTCATCAAGATGAGCATAGAAAATAAGAAAGTTTTGTTTTTTTTCCCCCATAACCCCTATCCCGCAAAATCTGGCGCACACAAGCGGTGTCTTGAAATGTTAGCAGGATTAAAAGAACTTGGTTGTGAAGTGACCTTAATGAGTTCAACTCTTTCTTCGGAAACTCCCTGGGAGCTTTCTAGCATTGAAGTTTTAAAATCTCAATGGTGTAACGATGTCCTTATCTATGAACCGACACGACTTGATTATAAATTAATTTCTCTCTTTGCAAGATATTATCGGTTTACTAAACAAACCCCACCGATTAGTTCTTTATTAAATACTCCTTTGGGAATGCGTAGCTGGTTTCTAAAGAAATTTGAACTAATTAAACCAGAAATTATT
Organism: Anabaena sp. CRKS33; assembly: GCA_001672075.1. Taxonomy (GTDB): domain Bacteria; phylum Cyanobacteriota; class Cyanobacteriia; order Cyanobacteriales; family Nostocaceae; genus Dolichospermum. The sequence goes on along the minus strand of LJOT01000265.1, from coordinate 2,267 downwards.
GTCATGAACTATGCCTATTGGGATAAGTTATTTCATAACAAAAAAATCAATTCAGTTCGTAAAATCATTGACATATATGATTTAGTATCATTAAATAGTTCTATGCAAGGTACAGTTAGCAAATACATAACTATTCCTGTTACCAACAAAACTGAAATTGAGGATAAGGTTTTACAAGAAAATTTTTTTGATCCTCTTTACATGGAAGCTTCATCAGAAGAATTTGATATATTTGATAACTACGATTACACTATCTCAATTAGCTCAAAAGAAACGGAAATCATTAAAAGTAAAACATCCAAAACCCATGTGGTTTACATACCCGTAAAACAACCTACTTGTCAACTCAACAACCAGTATAGTGAAGGTGCAATTTTAACAATTGGCCCAAATATGTTTAATATTCAAGGATATCTTTATTTCATAAAAAAAGTTTTGCCGCTTATTCTGGAAAGAGATTCAACTTTTTTACTGCAAGTAACAGGCGGCTATTGCAAAAATATTTATGCCCCCGAAGGAGTAGATTTGTCTGGATTTGTGCCAGATTTAAAGGAATTTTACGAAACTTCCAGATTTGCTATTTGTCCTGTACTTGGTGGAACAGGGCAACAGATTAAAATTGTGGAAGCAATGGCTCATGGACTACCCGTAATTGCCACTCGGTTTTCGGGTGAGCGATCGCCAATTATTCACAATGAAAATGGATTTATCGCCAATAATTCGAGAGAGTTTGCTGAATATTCTTTACAGCTTTGGCAAGACCAAAATCTATGCAAAAAATTAGGAGAAAATGCCAGAAATTCGATCTCACAGGGATTTTCAAGAGAGAGTTTGCTGAAAGACTTATCACTCTTACTTAACTAGATTAACTAACTCGTAAAACCAAAATTCACCCAGAATCTGATAACGACAAAAATCATTATGCATATTCTATATGATGGCGAGATATATGGTGCCCAAAAAGTAGGAGGAATTAGTCGCTACTTTGACAATATTATTAGCCGATTGCCACCAGAATTTGAGCCGACTCTAACAAGTCCACGCTCGCGGAATGAAACCCATCCTCATCATCCAAATTTAAAGATATTTAACTATAAACGATTTTGCTTTAAACCAGGAAGGGTGTCTTATTGGCTAGAAAAATATTATTTTCGAGCCGTTGAAGCAACAACCAACAACCCTCAAATTTTTCATCCAACCTACTATAGCTTATTAACACGTCAAGAATTCAAAGAAAAGCGTTGTCCAATTGTTCTAACTGTTTATGATATGATTCATGAAGCTTTTCCTCATTTAATTGATAAAGATGGACAATTTGCTGAGGTAAAGCGTAGGGCAATATTAGCCTCAGATATAATTTTATGTATTTCCGAAAGTACAAAAAATGACTTGTTAGAACGTTATCCATTAGACGAAAATAGGGTTTTTATAACTCACTTAGCAACAGAATTTAATCCATATCTGGAAGAAGGTGACTATTTTATCCCCTCCCGCCCCTTCTTTCTTTATGTAGGCGGAAGATGGAGTTATAAAAACTTTAATAATTTGTTAATTGCTTTGGCAAAAATAGTTCCTAAAATTCCAGATGTCCTGCTTTGCGTCGTTGGCTCACCATTTAATTCCACAGAGAAAAAACAAATTGGCGAACTTAATCTAGATAATCATATTGAAAACTTTAGTTACGCTAGTGATGCTCACTTAGCTAAACTTTATAGAAATTGTGTTGCCTTTGTCTATCCATCTTTATATGAAGGTTTTGGTATTCCTCTTTTGGAGGCAATGATTTGTCAAGCACCAATAATTGCTTCTAATACCTCCAGTTTCCCAGAAGTGGTTGGCGATGCGGGCTTACTTTTCGATCCTACTTCTGTCGTAAACCTTGCTGATAGATTATTATTTATGTTTGATAATCCAGCAGAAAGGGATATTTTAATCACGAAAGGTCTAGAGCAAGTTAAACATTTTAGCTGGGATAAGACGGCTGCTCAGACTGTGGAAGCCTATCGTTCTGTCTTGAGATAAATTGACGAAAACTGTTAGGCGATTTTTATGGGCGTTACTTTCGAGGTATATTTAGCTATCTCGAACAATATGAAACCAACCTAAGTTGGCAAGGATTACTAATTATATTAAACAACAGATTAGACTTAGGTTCAGAAATTCCCTATCAAAATTTACTCAATAACCAAGTAGAAAGATTATACCTAGAAGACTTATTAGACAAAGAAAACCTCAGCCCAAATTTAGCCATATTAAGATTAATCATC
>LJOT01001043.1 GCA_001672075.1 Anabaena sp. CRKS33 | reverse complement strand
AAATACAGATAGAGAATATAAAAAAGAACTTTATCAAAATACTTTCCGCACACCGGATTATTTTTGGTTCGACCCTTATACACTAGAATTTGCAGGTTTCCATTTAGTAGACGGAGAATATCAACCTTTAGAAGAAAATCAGCAAGGACATTTGTGGAGTCGTCAGCTAGGTTTATATTTAGGAATTTATCAAGGACTACTAAGGTATTTTACACCAGCAGGGGAGCTAGTTCCCACACCTGAAGAAACCGCAGAAAAAGAAGCGAGAAAATCAGAACGTTTAGCAGCAAAATTGCGGGAATTAAATATAGATCCTGATACAATTTAAT
>LJOT01000553.1 GCA_001672075.1 Anabaena sp. CRKS33 | reverse complement strand
ATGACTTTCAACCTCAATTATTACGAGAAACCTGTCAATCTCCCATTTATCCCAAGGAGGAAATGTTCATTGGTACGGATTTAAACTTATATTATGATGTGCGGCATTTTGCATGGTATAAAAGACCAGATTGGTTTTTAGTATTAGGTGTAGCTGCTGCTGAAAAACAAGAAGATATGCGGTTGAGTTATGTAATTTGGCAAGAAGGATTAGCTCCATTTTTAATAGTAGAATTATTATCACCAGGTACGGAAGCAGAAGATTTAGGACAAACATTAAGAAGTGCGAATAAACCACCCACAAAATGGCAAGCTTATGAACAGTATTTGCGATCGCCCTACTATGTGATTTTCGATAGATATGAAAATCGCCTCCGAGTATTTCAATTACGTGGGACAAAATATCAAGCAGTGGAACTGACAGAACCAAAATTCTGGTTTCCTGAATTGGAATTAGGAGTAGGAGTTTGGGCAGGAAAATATCAAGATACAGAAGGTTTGTGGCTACGTTGGTATAATCAAGATGGTGATTGGATTCCTACTTTTGCCGAAAGAGCAGAACAAGAAAAACAACGAGCAGAACAAGAAAAACAACGGGCAGACAAACTAGCTGAGAAACTGAGAGCTTTGGGAGTGAATTTAGATGATCTTTAAAGAAAGTTAACGGAAAAAAGCATTTTCGCAGTTATGTTATTTTAGATCAATTTATTTAAAGCATTAGTATTATTACCAAATCTTGAAAAAGATATTGAACTTTTCCTGGAAAAAATCAACTAGTCAACAGAAAGGGGGAGTAGGGAGTGGTGGAGATAAACTCATCAGCACTAAGCACAATGATAGAAAACATTTGTACTGAAAATATCAATCAAACTCTAGAAGAAAGAAAACAAGAGGCATTACAAACGGCCGCAAAATGTCGGCAAATTCTCCTAGAAAAAGGAGCTAAAGAGGTAATATTATTTGGTTCTTTATCAGGAGAAAGTCCTTGGCATTGGCAATCTGATTTAGATTTGGCTGTGAGAGGAATGTCGGAAAAACAACAATGGGAAGCCTATTCTCTTCTAGAAAAAATCACACCTAATTGGTTAAAAATAGATTTAGTAGCATTAGAAGAAATTCCAGATTTTGTCCGTTCTCGGATTCTCAAAGAAAAACCCATGCCTAATAATAAATATTTAGCCCTAAAAACCCGTATTGAAGATGAGATGATAGCTTTAGAGCAGAATTGTCAAGCTTTAAAACAATTAATTGCTCAATCAGAAACTATTCCAGAAATTGCCCTCACTCCTGCTTTATCCAGCTATATTTGTGATTTTTACACAGCTTGTGAGCGAATTAGCGAAAGAGTTGCTGTGACTTTAGATG
>LJOT01000552.1 GCA_001672075.1 Anabaena sp. CRKS33 | reverse complement strand
CATGAATATTTTGTTCTTCGGCTATTTTTTCCCTAAGTCAGCCCATTCTGCCGTCGTCTTAGGGTGGTAGCCAAATTGTTTGTAAACTTGTTCTGGGGTTAGGTATTTCATCTTTCGGTTAAATACGATTAACCCCAGTATACTACGTTATTTCGAGATTAGAGAGTATGGCAATACTTTTGTATTGATTATAAGGCATGATCTTGGTCTTTAATGTAGAGACGTTCCATGGAACGTCTCTACAAGGGTTGTAAGTCACGCATATTTAATTTTCACCAGATGTCTATTGATTGCCAGCGGAATAGCGGTCAGGTGCAGTGCCTTGTTAGAATGATTGTGATTGGTTTATTTACGCCGTTTTGTACTAGAGTTCATGGGGATTGATTCCCTTTGCCCGTAATTGTGCGAGCAACTTTTCCATTCTCTGTTGTTCTTGTGCTAGTAATAATTCTGCTCCCTCTGCTCTTTGTAGAGCTTCCTGAGCTTGCTGTTGTGCTTCCTGAGCTTGCTGTTGTGCTTCCTGAGCTTGCTGTTGTGCTTTCTGAGCTAGTTCATGCTCCGTAGGTAAAAGAACCCCATCCAAAGTTGCCCACCGACACCAAACAGTATCGGCATAGCCAAACACCCCCGACCACTGCACTAAGGCTAATCCTAACTGCTTACTAACCAGTCTATTTTGGGCATCGGGAATTATCGGCTCATAACCATCACTGCCCATACTAAACCCAGCAAAATCACTAGGGTTAAAGGGATCAAACCAGAAATACTCTGGTACTCGCAGCCGTTTTTGGTAAATTTCCTTTTTCTCTGTTTTATCCCGCGACGCGGTGCTTGAGGACAGTAACTCTACTACTACATCTGGACTTTTACCCTCTTCCCAAGTTACCCAGCATTTACGCTCACCTTTGGGAACATCTAGCACGGCAAACATATCTGGACCGCGAAAATCGTGATTTTTTAATTGATGGGGGCTAAAATAAACAAACATATTTCCGCCCACAAAGGCATTGCGATCGCGTAGCCAATATGACAAAGGATCAACTAGTAAATCCATTTGCAGTTTATGGCGGTAAGTCTCCATGGGAATGCCATCATCGTAGAGTAATTCGTCTTGTGTCGGCGGCTTAACAAAATCTGGTGATAAACTATCTATCTGTGGGTTATTTAGTTTAGGCAATGTTGATTCAGTCATAGTATCCTGCGATGGCATCCCCATAAGGACTAATTTAACATTGGTGGCTAGGAGATAACTTCATTATTAAAACTCTTACCTTGTCTATTGCTTAATTAAGCCATTCTCAACCAGCCAAATACATCATCAACAGTTAATTTTAACTCTACTCCCGCCAATACAGGCAGAATATC
>LJOT01000264.1 GCA_001672075.1 Anabaena sp. CRKS33 | reverse complement strand
GTTATAGAAATGCTGTTAAAACTTACCGCAATGCTGAAAATAAGGAGCAAAAACGGGAAATGAAAAAATTGATTGCTGATATTAAGGGTAATTTTAAAACAACTTTAGGATTAAGTGATGTCAATAAGACTAAGTTAAGAAGGTTAGAGGGTGAGGTTGAGAATTTGCAGGGTCAAATTTTTTTGATTCCAGAAACTAAAGCTGAGAGAACAAAACGGGAGAAAAAAATCGCTAAGTTGAATAATGAAATTGATAAATTAAAGGTTGAGATTGAGGATATAGAAAATGGTAGAATGTATGAAAATGCTTTAGAATGGCGCTTTGAGTTTCCTGAAGTGTTAAATAATGATGGTGTTTTTATTGGTTTTGATGTGGTTATGGGAAATCCTCCTTATATTAGACAGGAAGAAATTAAAGAATTAAAACCACTTTTGCAGACAAATTTTATTACCTATTCGGGAACTGCTGACTTGTATGTATTTTTCGCGGAAAGGGGATTTAAAATTCTGAAAACTCAAGGTCAATTTTGTTATATAATGCCTAATAAATGGATGCAAGCGGGTTATGGAAAAGCTTTAAGAACCTATATTTTAGAAAATCAATTACAAGAAATTATTGATTTTGGTGATATTCAAATATTTGAAGAAGCAACTACTTATCCTTGCATTCTGAATGCTTCAAAACAGCAGCAAAATACTAATTTCGTTTCTGCTACTGTAAAAACACTTAATTATATTAATGAATTTGCAGTATATATAAAAAGTATTTCTAATCAAATAAAAGTTGAAACCTTAAATGATGAAATTTGGGTAATTTCTTCTGATAGTGATCAGAAATTACTATCAAGAATTAAAAGTAACTGTGTTTCACTTGCTGAATATATTGATAATAAATCATTTCGTGGAATTTTAACAGGTTTAACAGAAGCATTTTTGATTGATAATAATAAAATGATTGAATTAATTAACCAAAATTCCAAAAACAAGAAAGTTATTAAGCCAATATTACAAGGTCGGAATATTGAAAAATATTTGACCCCAAACATAGAAAAGCACATTTTGTTTATTCCTTGGCACTTTCCTTTAGAAATAAATTCAAATATAAAAGGAGCATCTATTGAAGCTGAGTCAGTATTCCAAAAAGATTATCCTGCTATTTATAATCATTTATTGGGATATAAAGAAAAACTGGAACGAAGAAACTCAGTAGAAACAGGGATAAGATATGAGTGGTACGCTATGCAAAGATGGGCTTCAGATTACTATGAAGAATTTGAAAAACCTAAAATAATGTATCAAATATTTCAGACAAAACCATGTTTTATTTATGATGAACAAGGACTATACTGTAATAATTCTATGTGGATTATTTCCAAAGCAGATAAGGTTTTATTGGCTATTCTTAATTCAAAAATGGGTTGGTGGCTAATTTCAAAATACTGTACTGCTATTCAAAATGGATTTCAATTAATTTGGAAATACTTTGGACAAATCCCAATTCCTAAAGCAAATCCAAAACAAGGGGAAGTTATTACTTCCCTTGTTGATCAAATTCTCACCGCTAAAAAATCAGATTCAAAAGCAGATACAACCACGTTAGAAACAGAAATAGATCAACTAGTTTATCAACTTTATGAATTAACACCAGAGGAAATTCAAATCATAGAAGGGTAAACACCACAAACTCAGATCCCCAACTTCTTTTTTTATCTTGTCAATAAATGATAAATTAATCTCAGAAGTCAGGGATATTATTTTCATTCCTAACGCACCTCATTTAAACTTTCAATTTGCTTGGTAAACATCTCTGTAAACAAACTCATTACTGTCCGTTCTTCACGAACTTTGATATTAGCAGTAATGGACATCCCTGACTGTAAAGATATCTTTCTATCTTGATTTGTGAGATTTAAATATTGTCTATCTAACTTAACTGTGGCCGGAAATCTATAAAATTGATAATTTTGGTCTGGAGGTAAAGCATCTGAACCTATCTTAGTTACTTGACCTTTAATATCACCAAATTCACTAAAGGGAAAGGAGTCAATCCTTACATCTACGTTCATACCTTTTTTGACAAAACCAATATCTCTATTGGTAATGAAAACTTCTGCTGATAGGTTTTCTTTGGGGACAATTTGTAGTATTTTTTGTGTGGAATTAGCAACAAAACCAACATTTTTAGGTTGGAGATCAAAAACTATTCCTCCTACTGGAGCGCGAAGTTCTTGATATTTAAAGTTTAATTGTGTTTGCGATATTTTGCTATTAATATCTGCCAAACGCTGTTCATTCTCTAAAATAATCTTTGTGAACTGACTATCAATTTCAGCAATGCGTTGTTTGTTAGCGCCTATTCTTTCCAAAATCTCTTTACCGGAACTAGCAACTGTATTAGTTAATTGCTCTTTTCCTTTATCAATATCAAATTCTAGACGTTTTATTTCTTCCTGCAATTGTGATATTTCTGCTGCAAGAGTTTGTACCTGTTGTTGCTGATTCAAATATTGCAGTTGGGAAATACCTCCTTCTTCCGCTAAGACTTTGATTTTGGCTAAAATCCCGCTTTGAATAGCTAGACTATTGCGAGTATCTTGGAGTTTAAATTTAGTTTGAGAAAGTTGTTTTCTGGTTTTTTCGACTTCTAAATCTGCGGCTTTGGAACGAGAGGCTAATTCTATTTTAGAAATTGCTAGTAGTTGTTCTTCATCAATTCCTATTCCTGCTGTTCCTGATGAATTTCTCAATTGAGAGCGTAATAGTTCATTTGCTGCTACTAAAGAAGCACGACTTTTGAGCAGAAATGTTGATTCTCCTGGTATTTTACTACGTAAAAATTCTATTTCAGATTCTGTACCTCTGCTTGCTCCCATTAAGCGCCGATAGATATTATTTTCTTGAATTAAAGCTATGCGAATTTTATTCAAGGAATTTAATTCTGCTAGGGTAGCAATAGACTCAAATTTTAATAACAATTGTCCTGGTTTTACTTCGTCTCCATCTTTGACATAAATTGATTTAACTACTCCATTAACGGGAGCTTGTACCTCTTTGACTGTTCCTTCTGGTTTTAATTGACCCGTTGCAGGAATTGTTTGTTCAATTTTGGCTAAACAAGCCCAAGTAATTCCAAAACAAGCCAATCCCATGAGGGTGATCATGATGGTTCGTGACCATATTGGAGATTGTCGTAAAACTACAGATTGCTCGAAATTATCGAAATTAAAGTCAATTTTGGGCTGTTGGGAACTGGCTTTGGGTTTGGGAGATGTTAATACTTTTGAATCTTTATATGATCCATTACCATTACCATTTCCATTACCATTACCATTTCCGTTGCCATTTCCGTTGCTGCGATTACCATTAACTTGAGTCATAATAATTGGGGATTTGGGATTTTAGATTGAATATTTACTGGATTGTAAGTTGATCTTGTCTCTGTTATTAGTTGGATTTTATTTAAACAACTGACAGGGTTTAGCAATGCTAAACCCCTAGCAATAATTGACTACAAATTTACTTCCTGTTGTTGATAAAGATAGAAATAATGACCTTTAGCAGCCATAAGTTCTTGATGACTACCTTGTTCTATCATCCTACTGTTGTCCATGACGACGATAGTATCGGCATTACTAACAGTATTTAAACGGTGGGTAATGAAGAAGACTGTACTATCTTTAAAAGCGCGAGCTAAGTTCAGACAAATTTGTTTTTCGGTGGGATAATCTAAGGCGCTGGTGGCTTCGTCTAGAACTAGTAATTTAGGTCTTTGTAACACAGAACGTGCGATCGCAATTCTCTGTCTTTGTCCACCAGAAAGGGCTGATCCTCTTTCCCCAACTCGCGTATTATAGCCTTGGGGTAAACTCATGATAAACTCATGAGCTACGGCAATTTGAGCAGCTTCAATAACCTCCTCTGTTGTGGCTTCAGGATTAGTTAAGGCAATATTTTCCTGTACTGTACCATCAAATAAAAGGGTATCTTGAGGAACTACACCAATTTGTCGCCGCAGAGAATAAAGTTCGACTTTGGCAATGTCATAACCATCAACTAAAATTCTGCCAGATTCTGTTTCATAAAGTCTGAGCAGTAATTTCATCATTGTACTTTTGCCCGAACCACTTTGTCCAACAATACCGACAAATTGACCTGCGGGAAATTCCACAGTAACATTAGTCAATTGTAGGGGTCCTGAGGCAGCAAATCGGAAGGAAACGTTTTCATATTTGACAGCACCAATAATCGGTGGGAGGGGAATATTATTCTTATCTATTTCTGCTTCTTGGGGACTGTCAACAATATCGCTTAATCGCTCTAAAGATAACCCAGTTTCTTGGAAGTTTTGCCAGATTTGTGCCAGCCGTAATATGGGAGTGGTAACGTAACTAGAAATAATCCGAAAGGCAATTAATTCCCCTAATGTTAGTTCTTGTTTTAAAACTAAATATGCTCCTACCCATAAAACTAATAAGCTGCTGAGTTTGCTTAAAAACTGACTTGTGGAGTTAGCTAATGTGGAAGTAATAACAGTTTTAAAACCTGCGGCCACAAATTTAGCATATTTTTTTTGCCAAGAAAAACGCGATCGCAATTCAATATTTTGGGCTTTAACTGTTTGAATACCTGACATCACCTCCACTAAATAAGATTGAGTTTCGGCGTTACGTTCTGCTTTACTTCTTAATTGTCTACTCACTGTTGGGGCAGCAATTAATGTCACTAACACAAATAGAGGGATTGTTCCTAAGCCTACCAGGGTTAGCTGCCAACTGTAAAACAGCATGACCACTATATAAACTACGGAAAATAAGGCATCTAACACTACTGTTAAAGCCGTACCCGTGAGGAACTGACGAATATTTTCTAGTTCATTAATTCTGGTGGATAATTCACCCACTGGCCTTTTATCAAAATAGCGCAGTGGTAAGCGCAGTAGGTGGTCAATAATTTGTGACCCCAAACTCATATCAATGCGGTTGGTGGTATCTACAAATAAGTAAGTCCGCAATGTAGTTAATACCGCTTCAAATACACCCACTGCTAATAGTAATACTCCTAAAACATTTAGGGTATTAATACTATTTTGAACGATGACTTTATCAATAATTAGCTGAATAACTAGAGGATTAGCTAGAGCGGCTAATTGGACGAAGAAGGAAGCAATAAATACTTCTATCAAC
>LJOT01000551.1 GCA_001672075.1 Anabaena sp. CRKS33 | reverse complement strand
CTCAAAAATTCTTGAATAGAAGCAGTTACTAGCCCCCTAAATGCAGAGTTTGTGTACACAAAGAGAGTGAGTATCTGTGATTGGTCTAGGATAAAAGAAATTGGTATTTACGCAAAATATCTCTCAAACCCTCTTAACTTCGTGTTCTTTGCGTTCTTCGTGGTTCATTATTCCGTAATTTATACGCAATTCCTGTTATTTTATAACATTCATAAATGTTATCAGCAAACCTATTTATCATCTCTGATGTATGATAACTTTAACTTATATAAAATCTATAATACTTTTAATATTCATAACTTAGGAAAATTCGACTTTAGATTTTCTTAACAATTAATTGAGAATTATTTTTATTTAGCAACGAGCTTGCAATACTTTCCGCGATTTGCTAGAATTTTGAGAATTTCATAATTGGGTTATTATTTTCAATTTTCCACCGTGCTAAAAAGATGATCTTTAAAAGTCTTTATTTACAGTCGTTTCAGAGATCAATTTTGAAAAAAAATACAAAACTTTACAAATTAGCAGTGGTTTTAAAGGGTAAATTGGCGAAAAATTATTCAGCAAATAATGTACTTTGACGAGTAGAACAAATATACTATTGACAAATAGAGTAACTTATGGTAAGTAAAGAGTTTTTCGTAGTAACTAGGGAAAGCAGAAGTATTGTAGTATTGTCGGTTGGGTTGAGAAACGAAACCCAACACCCCTGACTATCACACCGCTAATGTTGGATTTGAAACTGTTTCACTTCATGCCCTTAGGGATCTTGCTACAACCCAACCTACAAAAATTACAGGACTTACGCAACTGGCACATTGGTAGGGTGCATCAGATATCAACAATCTGTTTATTTGCAGGATTTATGCAATAGTAAAGCACGCTACAACAGATTTTTGGTGTAACACTTGTGTAAGTTCTCATGGTAATAATTAAGTTAAAATAGTAGCACAGCTAATGAATGGAAATAGACCTAAAAGATGTCTAATAAACTATATAATAGCGATTTGCAATTATGGATTAAGCAAACAATTCAACAATTACAAAATCGTGAATTTACATCCCTAGATATCGAGAATTTAATTGAGGAGTTAATTAGTTTGGGTAAGTCAGAGAGGAATACACTCAGAAGTAACCTGAAAATCTTATTAGCTCACTTGCTCAAATTAAAAATTCAGCATAATGTACCCGACTCAATGAAAACAAGTTGGTATAGTTCAGTTGTGGAACATCGTCAACGGGTTTTAGATAATTTAGCAGATACCCCCTCCTTGAAAAGTTTTTTAATAGAAGCAGTAGAAAAAGCCTATCCTGATGCTCGAAAATTGGCAATTAAAGAGAGTAAACTGGCTAAATTTGGAGTTCG
>LJOT01001042.1 GCA_001672075.1 Anabaena sp. CRKS33 | reverse complement strand
GGCGGGGGGGGGGGGGGGGGGGGGGGGGGGGGGGGGGGGGGGGGGGGGGGGGGGGGGGGGGCCCCCCCCCCCCCCCCTCCCCCCCCCCCCCGCGAGCAACATGCCACCGAGCACCGTCGGATGCCCGTTGGCGGCAAACACCACCTCACCACGATGGAGCAGCGCAAGGCACGGGCACCAATGGTCGTCGTCGACGAAACCTTGCGTGCCGTCGATCGGATCCAGCACCCATACGAAGTCGATGCCGCGCGTCGAGCCCTCGAGCCCACCGGAGGACAGGGCGCGCTCGATGCCCGCCTCGCCGCCCTCGTACCCCCACTCGGCCAGCAG
>LJOT01001041.1 GCA_001672075.1 Anabaena sp. CRKS33 | reverse complement strand
ATTCTCAATGATTCCATAAATGAAGCTAATGAAACCTTTACTCTCAACCTGGCTTCTCCAATTAATGCCAGCCTTGGTACGGCAAAAACGGCTACCACAACTATCACCGATACCCTCAGTGCTTCTGTGACTACTACTCTGCCCAGTGGTGTAGAAAACTTGACTTTAACCGGAACAGCGGCTATCAACGGTACAGGTAATGCCAATAATAACGTTTTCCAAGGTAATAGTGCCAACAATACTCTTACAGGTCTTGATGGCAATGATACCTATCGTTTCCTAGCAAATACAGCTTTGGGAACGGACACAATTACGGAAACGACCACAGGG
>LJOT01000263.1 GCA_001672075.1 Anabaena sp. CRKS33 | reverse complement strand
AGTCCTATAAATCTCTTCCGACCACTTTTTCACAAGTTTTATTTCAAACTTATACCCACTCTTTTCAGTGTAATATACATTAGCTTCTCCTATATTAAAAATAGATAAAGAGTGCATTAAAGATTGAATAAATAAACGCCTGATTCCTTCAACTCCCAGCATATTATCCATTCTGATAAATAAGGTTTTGATATCGTCTACCGCAGCGATTAACTGCAAGGTCTTGGTTGTGCGATGGTTAACAAACTGCATTTCATGAGCCAGTGCTTCCAAGTCAAAAATACCAGCTGCCTTCAATTCATGACAGAGAGAAGCGTAAACTTGGGGAGCAGAATATTGTGTGTCGTTAATGTGAATAATATCTCCACTGCGACCTAAAAACTCAAATTGTTGGGTTTTTAATTCTGGTTTATCTATATTGGGACGACGTATCACCCTATCCCCCGATTTAAACCTCAGAAATGGTGCTTCATGGCCATGAAGTCGCGTCACAACCAACTCACCCTCCTCTCCGACTTTAACCCAACGCCCCTCACTATCCACAATCTCAACCAAATGTAACCCGGGAACGGTAGCCAAATAAGGAACTTCATGGCGCAACTGTAAGCCAATGGCTTCGTTTTGAACTGTAGCAAAGTAACTCAAAATTTCCAGATTGGGATAAAGCTCTTTTAACTCAAGTTGTTTGCGATATGGTAATACTCCACTACCATACATTGCTACACGGAAACTTTTCCTAGCTTCTTCATGTAAACCAATACCAAGGTCACTCAGGATTGCTATACCTGCGGAAATTGCCATAATTGCCTTTGGACCGGGATAAGACATAATGTGGTGATAAACTTCCCTCATCATCGGACCTGCGCCAAGATAGTTAATTCCGGGTATATTCTGTAAAACACCCCCAACCATTGTCCCGCTACTCCACATTTGAAAATCCGCTAAGGTGGTAGCAACCCACTTCGGATCATCCCCTGCTAGGTAATCAGCTAACATATATTGGCCGATGAATTTACCAGCAATCTTGTAGGTATCTTGTAATTCTCGCAATGAGTAAACCATTTCCACTGGTAAACCAGTTGTAGTTCCACCACTGGCGACAATTTCAAAACCGCCATAACTTAAAGGAACAACTAAACCTGGTCTTGACAATGAGAAGAACTCACCCATGGTGGTCTTATCAGAAATCGGTAATTGTTGCCATTCTTCAAAATTGCGGGGAGCTTTTTTTAAGCCTGACTTCTCAATCATGTCTTTCCAAATAGGATTGAGCATGAGAGTATTTGTCATTTGCTGTAAACGCCGCAATACTAAAGCATTTTGAATTGTCTCTTCAAGTCCACTATATTCCCTCTCTAATAAACTTTCACATTTTTTGATTTTCTCAAAAAATGAAGGCAGTTTAACTACTTGATCAACTGATTTTGGTTCTAATTCATCAAGGGGAATTAATTTATCAATTAATTCTTCATTAGAAGTAGATACTTTCTGAGTTTCAGTATTCATGCTCATTCCCCTCTCCTGACATTCTAACACTTTTTGTTCTCCTGCTAATAAAAAACTATAAAACAAGCCAAAAAACTGGTTTAACCCTAATTATTGAAATTGAAAAGTAGATTTTTAAACCAGTCACTCATTTACTGACTATTAATTTTTCACTAAGTTCCGCTCATTAATTCCAGTCCAATTTTTCTGATTTCATTTAGTAACTCATGAAAGTGATGAGTATTAATTCTGTGATTCATGAAAACGACACGCAAAGAATTAATTCCATCAATTTCTACCTTGGAGATGAAAAATTTCCCTCCTTCCCTAATTCTATTTCTAATTGCTAACTGAAAATCAGACAAAAGATTATCGCTCACATTGGAGGGTACATATCGGAAACAAAGGATATTCACCTCCGGTTGATGAATGGTCTGGAAATCAGGCTCGTGTTTGAGTATTTGATAGGCTTCCTGAGTCAACTGACACAAATACTCGATCTTGTCAGCAAATATGTCCTTTCCATAGAGCGCCCATAATACCCACAAGTTCATGATTAGCGGTCTTTTAGTGCATTCAAAATTCTGTTCTGCACTATCGAATTGAGTATAGACATCAGGAACTTTTTCAAAGACATAACTAGCGTTTTGACGAAATGCTCCATAGCTCTTTTCCTTATTCTTATAGAAAAGAAGGGTACACACCCCAGGCAAAAACATCATTTTGTGAGCGTCCAAGACAAAGGAATCTGCCTTTTCAATTCCTTTTAATTTGTGACGCAATTGGTCAGAAACCAGCAAACTAGCACCATGGGCACCGTCAATATGAAGCCAGATATTTTTCTCTTTGGTAATTTGTGCTAGTTGATCAATTGCATCAAAAGCACCTACGGAAGTAGTTCCTGCTGAAGCCACCAAACAGAAAATCTTTAGCCCCCGTTTCTCTGCTGCTTCTAGGGTAGGACGAACCTTGTCTATACAAATTTGTTTTTTCTGATTAATTGGTAAACGGATAATTTGATTTTCTCCGATTCCCATAATTCCCGCAGCCCGACAAACGCCATAATGTGCATCTTCACTCACAGCAATGGCCGGACGATATTGATCCCCCAATGCAGAAATCCCTTCTGACCAAATCTGGGGAAATTTTTCGTTTCTAGCGGCTAAAAGAGCGGTTAAATTACCTAATGTTCCCCCGGAGGTGGTCACCATGGCAAAACTATCGGGACTCCAACCAATAAATTGGTTAAACTCATCGGCCATAATCCGCTCAACTACGTTCGGTAACTGCCCCGCTTCATAGAAGGAGGACGGTTGACTGACGATGGAACTAATTAAATCAATCAGACCAGCTAAGGGAATTACACCCGAAAATTGTCGCCCCATATAACCGGGTGAGTACACTTGTATTCCAGTTTTAATATATAAGTCAATAATTGCTTCTAGCTTTTCCTGATTGCATAAAGTCCTATCCTTCTGTCCCTGATTCATGATCTCTTTTGCTGTTTGGGACAAGTCATAAGGATTACTCAGTGCCAGTCCTCTGATTGATGAGTCGGCTAAGTATTTTTCTAATTTGGATACAACTATCTCAGCGCTCTGCCGAAACAATTGATCATCAAAAACCCCCTCCTTGGTGATCAAGCTCTCGGTATCTATATACGGCATAAGTATTCTAGTCCTAACCCTGGTCTTTTTATGGGTAATGAATTTTTTTGAGTATTTTTAGTAACCCTTTTTTAAATTACATGGTAATTGTCAACTTGTCAATCATATTTACCAAATATTTTATTAAATAAATGTAAATATCGTCACTAATGCAAGATATCAGATGCAAAAAAGCTAACTAATGCTCAGAAGTTCGGATCTGGCCTTTTGCCATTTTTTCCGCCAGCCCTAAATAAGCTAGTTTATGTTAATTTAATTTTAAATACATTTAATTTATACATGAATACATGAGAGCGTCCAGGGATACTCACCCCACAAGAATTAAAATGCAGTTTAATTTATTACTTGCCTTGGCGACTGGAAGTAGCGGTTCATTTTGCACACAGACAAAACCCATCTTTATATGTTTCAAATCCTTAATTTTTAGTTAGTCCACGTAGGTGGACTTCGTTAGCGATTTATAATCGCCGATAGCGTAGCGTGGCGTTAGCTAATTGCTACACATTAAATCGGAATAACATCACATCCCCTTCTTGAACAATATACTCTTTTCCTTCACTTCTCACTAATCCTTTTTCTTTGGCTGCATTCATTGAGCCGTGTGTTACTAAATCGTTATAAGCCACAGTTTCTGCGCGAATAAATCCCCGTTCAAAATCAGAGTGAATGACTCCTGCTGCTTGGGGTGCAGACATTCCGGCATTTATTGTCCAAGCGCGGGTTTCTTTTGGTCCACAGGTGAAATAAGTCCGCAAACCTAAAAGGGTGTAAGTTGCACGAATTAAGGATTTTAAACCACCTTCTTTCACACCTAAAGATTCCAGAAAGTCAGCTTTATCGGCTTCTGGTAATTCGACTAATTCCGCTTCTACTTGTGCGGATACTATCACAACTTGAGCATTTTCGATCGCAGCGACTTCTCGAACTTTTTCCACAAAATCATTACCCGTTGCTAAGTCTTCTTCAGACACATTAGCAGCATAAATAATTGGTTTATTGGTAAGTAATCCTAATCCTTTAATAATTTCGGATTCTTCGGCATTTAAACTTACTTTACGAACGGATTTACCTTCATTTAAAGCAGCGGCTAATTTTTCTAAAATTGTCACTTCAAATTGTGCATCTTTACTAGTGCGTGCGGCTTTGCGGGTTCTCTCAATGCGTTTTTCAATTTGGGATAAATCTGATAAACCAAGTTCTAAATTAATGATTTCAATATCTCGCGCTGGGTCAACAGAACCGGCTACGTGAATGATATCATCATTTTCAAAACAACGAACCACATGAACTATGGCATCAACTTCTCGAATGTGGGATAAAAATTGATTACCAAGTCCTTCTCCTTGACTCGCACCTTTAACCAAACCGGCAATGTCCACAAATTCGACACGGGCGGGGACAATTTGTACTGAGGTAGCAATTTTTGCTAAAACGTTTAACCGATCATCGGGGACTGAGACCATGCCAACATTGGGTTCAATGGTGCAAAATGGGAAATTAGCGGCTTCAGCCTTAGCGTTAGCCACCACAGCGTTAAATAAGGTTGATTTTCCGACGTTGGGAAGTCCGACAATTCCGGCTCTTAGCATTGTAGATTTTAGATTTTGGTGTCAAGTATAAGGATAATTCAAAGGGGTGGAGATGGTGAAGAAACTGGGAACAATATTTTAGGTATCCTGATTTTCCCACAATTCTAGCAAACCAACTGTACCGACGAAAAATGTATAAATTGCATATTTGATTGCTGTCTGATTGCGTGTTGGGGCATAATAAGCGGCAATTAATGCTTCAATAAAATGACCGGATAGGGCAATATGGGCAATGATTAAAGCTGGGGTTAAGATACTGGGTAGTTGATTATTGGTTATGGATGTTTGCATATTCCATAATTCTAAACCTATGGCGCTGGTGATGAGTGCGGTGGAGATGATTTTGATGATGGGGAATAGTTTTTGTTTGATATCTTTTAAGTTCATGTTGTTTGATGTTACTAGACAAGAATATTCTAAGTTTTATTCTATCAAATTATTGATTAATTCATCTATT
>LJOT01000031.1 GCA_001672075.1 Anabaena sp. CRKS33 | reverse complement strand
TTATGCTAATAACTGTGTATTCTCAATTAGGGTTAACACAATACAAAGAATTAGGGTCTTTGTAATTTCGATGAGTTGCTTTCTTCAATGATTCAGCCTGGTATTTTTGTTTACAATATTCATCCAAATTAAGTCCTACTGAACGAATATCGTCTGAAGGACTACGATCCGTTCCTGTTTTTTTGAACTGACATACCCATCGAAATACTGGATAAACATGTGGCTTTTTTGTGCTTAACTTGTGGGAAGAGATAGGTAGGTGATAATCTTCTAATTTCTCGTGTGGATATTCCTTCCTGAATGCTTCTTTAGTTGTCTCATGTATACACACATCACCCAAATTAATTTTTTTTTCTTGATACGTCTGGTTTTGAAAATCACTCGAATAAAATGCCCATGAAATTGATCCCGTTCCTAGTGCCACTATAATATTAATTAATATGGGATTATTCTTTAATATCCCTATTAATTTAGAGAATTGCTCAATTAAATCAGTCAGAGCAAGTAAAGTGCTATGAACTTGGGAATTCATATTCTGTTGTTTATCAGAATCAGCATTCTGGATTTGATCAGGATCTTTATCTGGTGTAGGAGAATGTGACATAAAAAAAGTTAAAGTACATTTCTAAAACTTGCATAAATATACCAGAATCATAAAATCTTGTCCAATATACTACAACGATGATTATCGAATTATTCAATAGTATAAAAGAGAATTTATGTATTTTCCCTTAATTTTTAAATGAATTTACCATATTATCCGCAATTATCAAGTAATAAAATATGAATAGTGCAAGTATTTTCAGCTATTACTTAATCCCAATACTAGTATTTAGTATCGCTTACAGCAGTTTTCATCTATTTAAACCAGACTTTGATTACCTTCTTCCTTTGCGTCTTCCCTACTTTGCGTCTTTGCGCGAAACAAAAACCGTGGTTCATTTACCTGAAATTCGCTGTAATGTCTAAGTGTTATCTCAGCGATAGGTTAAGTAAAATCTTTGAAATGTTGATTTTCTCTATCCTTAAATACTCCTGCTGGTAGTCCCCACAGGGATCTTAAATAGACACTCTATACCAAATTTGTAGAAAGTTTTGGTTCTTACAATACCTAGTCCAAATTGGAAAAAGCTTTGATTTGTAGGTTGGGTTGAAGTATGAAACCCAACATGAGCGTTCGGTTGCGCTGTTGCTTAACCCAACTTACAGGAAATGGACTGGGAAAAAAATTAGAATCTGTGCAACAAACAGCACAGATTTTTCTAGCCCAAAGTGTTATTTATAAGTAAATCACAACTCAGATTTTTTCACTTTCCCCCCATAAACTAATTTATATTTTGACTATTTTTTTCTAACAACAATCAATATCGTTTTGACAAATTAATAAAATTGGGGATTACTTTTACAGGATGCTATTTTCCCAACTTCTATGCAAATTTGTCAAAATCCCAATTGTTCCAACCCCTTTAATCCGAAAACCTCTAAATTTTGCCAAAGTTGTCAAGAAAATAACTTTGGAGAAATGCTGCGAAACCGTTACCGGGTTTTGAGATTATTAGGTGAAGGTGGTTTTAGCAGAACCTACGCTGCTGAAGATGTAGATAGACTTAATGCACCCTGTGTTATTAAGCAATTTTTTCCCCAAGTTCAAGGAACTGGACAACGTGCTAAAGCTGCGGAATTTTTTAAAGAAGAAGCTTTTAGATTGTATGATTTGGGAGAAAATCACTCTCAAATTCCGCGACTTCTGGCTTATTTTGAACAGGGTTCTAGTTTATATTTAGTCCAGGAATTTATAATTGGTAAAACTCTTCTAGAAGAACTGCAAAATCAAGCTTATAGTGAAATAGAAGTTCGTCAACTTTTGACTGATTTATTACCAGTTTTAGATTTTGTTCACAAACACAATGTGATTCACCGCGACATTAAACCAGAAAACATTATTCGTCGAGATAGTGATAAAAAACCTGTCTTAATTGATTTTGGTGGTGCAAAACAAGTTACTCAAACTAGTCTAGCTAGACAAGCAACAGCTATTTATACCCTTGGTTATGCACCAACGGAACAAATGGCCGGGTTTGCTTGTCAAGCAAGTGATTTATATGCTTTGGGTGTAACTTGTGTGCGGTTATTAACTCAAGATATACCATTACAAGATGATTATGGACAACTAAAAGATCATCTTTATGATGCTATGAATGCTAAATGGTTATGGAAAGAACGGTTACAACTTAAAGGAATTACTATTAGTGATGAATTTAGGCAAATTTTAGATAAATTACTCCAACATTTTGCCAGTGATAGATATCAGTCAGCAATGGATGTTTTACATGATTTGAATTTTGCTAAATCTCCCGTCGCTATTAAATTCCCCCCTGTTTCTAAACCACCATTAACACCATTACCTCCACCACCTCCCACAAAAATTATTGTTCCCTTACCTCCTTTAAATAACTTTGATTTTTATGTCATTACTGTAGACACTACTGGGAGAGAAGTTAACCGTGATCGACGTAATTCTAAATATTTTCATGAGGAATTAGGCAGAAATACAAGTTTAGAAATGGTGTCAATCCCTAATGGGACTTTTATCATGGGTTCTCCTGTTTGTGAAGGTGATAGTGATGAACGTCCCCAACATCAAGTAATAGTTCCATCTTTCTTTATGGCTAAATATCCTATTACTCAAGCACAGTGGAGAATAGTAGCAACTTTACCAAAAGTTCAACAAGAATTACATCCCAACCCCTCGAAATTTAAAGGTACAAATTTGCCAGTAGAAAATGTTTCCTGGTATGAAGCTGTAGAATTTTGTGCTAGATTAAAAATTAAAACTGGTCGAGAATATCGTCTACCTAGTGAAGCAGAATGGGAGTATGCTTGTCGCGCGGGAACTACCACATCTTTTCATTTTGGAGAAACAATTACCTCCGATTTAATTAATTGTAGTGGTAGTGATACTTATGCTGGAGAACGAAAAAGTAGATTTCGTAAACAAACAACCAATGTTGGTTATTTTGAAGTTGCAAATGCTTTTGGTTTATATGATATGCACGGTTTAGTATGGGAATGGTGTGCTGATCCTTGGCATAATAACTATCATGGAGCGCCTATAGATGGTAGTGTCTGGGAAAATGGTGGTGATCAACATCGTCGAGTTTTAAGAGGTGGTGCGTGGAATTTTAACGCGGAACTTTGTCGCAGTGCTAGTAGAAGTTGGAATGAAGCAGACGGTGGTTTAAGAATTTGTGGTTTTCGAGTAGTATTTTCTGTTTAAATTTAGTTAGTAGTGAGGACTTTATTTCTCAGTCTTCAACATCAATTATCGGGTGTGTTATCTTAGAATTTTTAACACACCCTGATAAATTAATAAATTAGATGATTTATTTTGTGGAAATCCCTAACCTAATCTAAATTAAATTCCACAAATTCCGGTAATCCTGGATATACCATATTCCGATCTATGGCTGATAATATCTTCTGATCAGAATTAGGAGAATTTAAACAACGACAAACTAATGCAGCAACATCTGCACGATGAATAGTCCCCACAATTTGAGGATTTTCAGTTAAAATTCCGTTGTTGGTAGCAGGTTCTGATTTTAAACCACCAGGACGAATAATTGTATAGTTCAGTCCGCTGGAAATCAGGTATTGTTCAGCTTTTTCTTTTTCAATTAAAACGGGTTTGAGTGCTGCTAATGCTTGGGGTGGTAAAGCTCCAACACTATCACCACTACCAATGGAAGTTACCAAAATAAACTTTTTTACTCCCGCTTTAACTGCGGCATCAATCAGGTTTTTATTACCGATATAATCAGGTTTAATACTATCTGTCGGTAAACCTCCTAATGTACTGATAACGGCTTGAATAGGTTCATTTCCTAACATTCCCTGTTCAACATCTGCCGCATTTAAAGCATCTCCTAAAACTGGATGAATACCCATTGCTTTTAGTTCTACAGCAGCGGTTTCTGTTCTCACAAGTGCTTTAACTTGAATTTCCTGTGCTGTCAAATATTTAGCAATTTCTTGGCCAACACCGCGACTAGCACCAGCTAGAAAAATGTAAGATGTGATTGACATAATTAGTTGATAAAAAAGATCCTATATTTACATCTATCACAAAATGGTTATTTTAGAATGGGACTATTTCAAATTCAAAAGTAGCAAGCAAACGCTCATCAATATAAACTTCTATTTGATGTTTACCTAAAGGATCTCCAGGAGAAATAGTCCAGAAATTTTCAATCACACCATTCACAGGTGTTTGGATTCGGGTCGAAGTTGCCGTTTTTCCATCTTTTGATATGGAGAGATTTTGACGATTTTCTGTAATCCAAGTTTCGGGAGGTTTTGGTAAAGTTAAAACTTCTCTCCATTGGATTTTGCTTGGATAGTTATCAAGTTTAATTCTCCAACCATAAGCATCACCTTCTTTTAAGGGAACGGTAGTTGTTGGAAAAAAATTTACCTTTCCTGATGAGTTAATTATCCTGACTCCAAATTCAGTTTTATTAACAACTATTTGCTGATTAGTAATTGAATTACTATATTTTTGTTGACTTGCGGCTAAAGCAATATCAGAGTTATTTAAACCCGATATTATTAATGGAAACATCAAAAATAACGAAACTACTAAAACCTGGGTATTGGCAATTTTTATCAACATTCTCTTCTAATAAACAAGTAGGATAGAAAATATATATATCCTACTTGATCAAGATATTTTTGGCAATAGTTAATCCTCGTCAAGTGCAGGTAAAATTTCCTCAAATTGCCACAATTGATCTTTATTTTTCAGAAACCAAATTCGAGTTTCCGTAGTTAATTTACCCCAAATAATATCAGCGGGAACATGGGGAGAAGCATATTGAAATTCTTCACCGATAATTCTGAGATTATCTTCTATATTTCTAGGAATACCAAAATCCTGCCAATCAATTTTAACATTTCTGCCGGTAACTCCCGCAGTCGGGTCAAAAATTAATTGTGCGGTTCTCACTAAGTCAGCAAAGTGTTGCGGTTTTAATCCAATTACTTCTTGGATTTCAGGTGATTTATGGGCATCTTCAGACATTTTACTGGAGTTATGTAGATGTGTACTTTAGAGAACTTACTACCAGAGATTATCCTACTCTCTTTAGTTTAGCTCAAAAAATTGAGATAAAATTTAAGAATAAAACCTCTAATAAAGTTTTGGTTGGTAATTTGATTTAACAATTTCTCTGATTTTATTGCTACCCTCAAATTAGAGGGGGAATTTTGTTTTTGTAGTGTCATTACAGGATTGACGATCAAATTTCTAGCTTCAATTAGAGACTTATTTCCATAATGAGGTATAATAATATGCTGCAAAAATTCCGTAATCGCACGGAAGCAGGAAAACTGTTAGCTGCTCAGTTAACAGAATATGCCCATTGTCCTGATATTTTAGTATTAGGGCTTCCCCGTGGCGGTGTACCTGTGGCTTATGAGGTAGCAAAGGAACTTAATGCACCCTTAGATATCTGCTTGGTGCGGAAACTAGGTGTACCTGGACACAAGGAATTGGCCATGGGGGCTATTGCGACCGGAGGAGTCCGTGTTATGAATGAGAATGTTGTAGATTCATTGCAGATTTCCCAAGCAACTATTGATCAAGTAGTAGCAATAGAAATACGGGAATTAGACCGCCGCAGCCACGCTTATCGCGGTAATCTTCCTCCTCTAAAAGTAAAAAATCATACTATTATTTTAGTTGATGATGGTATTGCTACGGGTGCTACTATCCGAGCAGCGATCGCTACATTGAAAAAACAACAACCCCGGAAGCTGGTAGTAGCCGTTCCCGTGGCGGCGGTATCTACCTGTGAAGAATTAAAAGCAGAGGTAGATCAGGTTGTATCAGTAATAACACCTGATAACTTGTATGCGATTGGTATTTGGTACGAGGATTTTCAGCAAACAACCGACGCTGAAGTATGTGAACTTTTGACAATGCAAAAATTACTGATAGCCAAGGAATCCTAATCGAAGTTAAAGTTATTTAGAGAACACTTGGTGTCAGTTAAGAAAGTGTCACTCTCTACACTAGCTGTTTGGTGTTCAAACAAGTATGATTAGTAAATGCAAGGAGTGATACCACTTTACTTGATACTTGTTACAACTTCCCTCGCGCTGCTTATACTCCCTGTTATTTGAGTTGCGAGTCTAAAATGTCACAAAATTAGTAAAGTAGTATAAAGTTATACGGGGAAACGCTTGAGTGAGAAAAAACTCAGGCGTTTTTCTTATTTAGGGCTTGCTGAATAAGTTGTCTGGAACTCTTAACAGGGAACAGTTTTAACTTTTAAATCAAGTTTACCGCATTTGTAGCCAGATTCAGATCTACTAATAACATAAATTGTCTCTCAATAGTTTTCTTGGCTTGAGTAATAACTAACTTTTGTAAGTCGTTGTTACTTGGTAATTTCTCTCCTAGAAGGACTGGGCTTGTATTCCATTATTTTCGGTCAGAATAAGAAGAGGAAAATCTAAAATCCAAAATCCAAAATTGATTGACAGGGAGTATATTGTGGAGATAGAGGTTTTGTTACTCAATTAGGTTAACAAGATATGGACACTGAGGAACTAAAACGGCGTTATGCTGCGGGAGAAAGATACTTCGTTTCGGCTAAACTAGTCAAAGCTAAACTAATTAATGCTTACTTACCAGGAATTAATTTATGGGGAGCAGATTTAAGCGAAGCAAATTTAGCTAAAGCTAAACTGTGGGGAGCGAATTTGAGTAGAGCGAATTTAGCCCAGGCCAATTTGACTAGAGCGAATTTATCTGGTGTTAATTTAACTGAAGCAAATCTTAGAGGTGCTAGACTGCATTACACCAAGTTCTACGGAGCGAATTTACATGGTGCATATTACGATGAAAGTACCAAATTTCCTAGAGATTTTGATCCTCTTAGTCACAATATGCAAAAGTTGTAAATACCTAAATGGGAAATATTTCTCATTATATTTAATATTAGAACTTACGCAAGTGTTACACCAAAAATCTGTTGTAGGGTGCTTTACTACTGCATAAATCATGCAAATAAACAGATTGTTGATATCTGACGCACCCTACCAATGTGCCAGTTGCGTAAGTCCTGAATATTTTAAAGTAGTGAGCAATAGGAATAAAAATTAGGTATTTTTAGGTAAATTTATGACAGAAATTAAATTTGCTATTGAAGGTGAAGACGCAATTACAGCCACAAAAGAACTTTTAGCAATTGAGGGCCGCAACGGTAGACGATTGTTGTTAGAAAATGCTACAAAATTCTGTATTCATAACCCTGGACAAAACTACAAAATTATCTTTGCCAGTGACAATTATGAATATGAGCGATTACCCTGATTTATTTAGGTTTTATAGGCAATTAGGACATTATAAAAATAGCGTAAAAGGTGAATCAGATGGTTGTCACAATTTCTCAAGCTGAAAAAAATCCAGTTGGAGCTTTGCTATCAAATCTCACATGGGAAACTCTGGAAAAATTAGATGCGGATTTGGCAGAAACTGGAGCGCAATTAACTTATTTAGATGGGTGTTTAGAAATTATGGCTCCTTTATCTGACGCTCATGAAGAACCTAAAAATACTTTAGGTCAGCTTTTGGAGATTTATATGCGGGTGAAAAATATTCGCTTTTATGGACGTGGTAGTACGACAATTGGGACAAAAGAATTAGGCGCACGCAAAGAACCAGATGAGTCTTATTGTTTGGGTACACGCAAATCAGTTCCAGACTTGGCAATTGAAGTAATAGTCACCAGTGGTGGAATTGACACCCTAGAAATTTATCGTCGAGTCGGAGTATCAGAGGTTTGGTTTTGGCAAGATGGTGTAATTTCGGTTTATTGTTTGCGTTCTACAGGATATGACTTAGTAACTAAGAGTGAATTATTACCAGAATTAGATTTGCGTTCACTAGAGTTTTATTCTCGAATGGCAGATCAATATGATGCAGTGAATGCTTTTATGCAATTGTTAATGTAGAAACCTGGTTATAACAAAATATTGATTAAGTCATTGCAAGAGACATTTGAGGAAATGTCTCCCTTTTTTGGAAATGTCTAATCAACTTTAAACCTAGCTAATAATTCCTCACGGGAAAGATTAGATAAATTAAGTAATAACTGGGTTCTTTCTGTTAATGAAAGTTCCATTAACGGACTGACAATAGCAGATAACTCCTCATCTAAATTACCAAAACGGACTGCTAATAAACTCTCCACCATCAAACGCTGTCCATCTTTTTGTCCTTCCTGTCTTCCTTCCTGTCTTCCTTGTTGTCTTCCTTCCTGTCTTCCTTCCTCTATTCCCTCTTGTTTCCATTCTTCCCGTTGTTTAAGATACGCTGGTGATAAACTCATAATTAACTCCCTTGCTTCTTGATCATTAACATCACTATTCAATTCTAAATTTTTCCGCCAAGATGCGAAAATTTCCATTAATCTATCCCATTTATCATTCTCTTTTGACAGTTCAACTACTTCGCTGATAGCTTCATTTTGAGTTCTACCTTTTCCCATTACCCTTAACCATAGTGTATCCTCTGTCATGGATAACTGATTGATAGCCACAATAGCCGCTTTCTGGTATTTTGGCAGAAAATAAACTCCTTTTTCCCATCCCTCCTTTATTTTTGCTCCAAACCCTTCCAGGATTCTTTCAGAACAAGTGGGTGTTAAAATCCATAGAAAAGGTAATTCTTCTTCAGAGATAGAACGTTTTTCTCGTTTCGCTTCTCGCAATAAATTACCTTGTACACTATACATTTTTAACAAACAACTCCTAATTTCTATCTCATTAGGTGCATTACGGTAAGGTTCAAATAGACAGCTTGTAACCGCCATTTTTCCTAATAATCCTAATTCGGAATTTGTAGATGTTGTAGTCGGAACAAACCAAACATCTATTTCTTGAACTTCGCTTTTTACATCTTTACTGGTTTCTACTTTACCTAGAGGTTTTAATAATTCTTCTAGATATTCTTTGGCCAGTTGGTCGTGGACTTGTCGTGTCATGAATTTCCTAGTATAGCCGTAATTTCTAATCACCAGGGCTTGTTTTTGAATTAGGAATTGTACAGTAAGTGCCAAAACAACATACACTTTTTGTGAATTAACCTCACAAAAGGAGTTGGCCATGAATAAGTTTTTATTTGTCAGCGATTTAGATCATACCCTAGTAGGCGATGATCAGGCATTATTGGTATTAAGCGATCGCTTGCAACAGCATCGTCAACAATATGGTACAAAGATAGTTTACTCTACAGGGCGATCGCCTGTGCTTTACCGCGAACTCCAACAGGAAAAAAATCTCTTTTCCCCAGATGCTCTAGTTCTCTCTGTTGGTACGGAAATATATTTACATGGTAGCAACCATCCTGACACAGAATGGGCAGATATTCTCTCTCAAGGTTGGCATCGAGAAAAGATTTTATCTATTACTGAACAATTCCCGGAATTAGTGTTACAACCGGATACAGAACAACGTCCTTTTAAAGTCAGTTTTTTCCTCAAAGCCCAATTATCCGGTATTTTACCACAACTTGAGACAGAATTGCAAAAATCCCAACTAAATATAAAATTAATTTATAGTAGTGAAATCGACCTTGACATTTTACCCCATACCAGCGATAAAGGTCAAGCAATGCAGTTCCTCCGTCAGAAGTGGAAATTTGCAGCCGAGCAGACTGTTGTTTGTGGTGATTCAGGTAATGATATTGCTTTGTTCGCTGTTGGTAGAGAACGGGGAATCATTGTTGCTAATGCTCGTGAGGAGTTACTGCAATGGTATCATCAGCATCCCGCTGACTATCATTACCTCGCACAAAATCGTTGTGCTGCTGGGATTATGGAAGGTTTAAAATATTTTGGTTTCCTAGAATGATTAGCTATCTTAAAGGTATCGTCGCTGGTGTCCAAGCCATTACCCCTAATCGTGTTATCTTGACCTTAGAGGTAAATGGCATGGGTTACGATTTGCAAATTCCTCAACGTCTGTCCAACCAGTTAACATCTACTGGAGATGTGGTACAAATTTTTACCCATTACCAGATCCGGGAAGAAGTACCTATGCTCTACGGTTTTTCTTCTCCCTCGGAACGGGATTTATTTCGTCATTTACTCAGTGTCAGTGGTATTGGTGCGGCCTTGGCCATCGCACTCTTGGATACAATGGAATTACCAGAGTTAGTCCAAGCTATTATCGCTGCTAATATCCAAATCTTAATTCAAGCTCCTGGTATAGGCAAAAAGACCGCTGAACGCATTTGTTTAGAACTCAAGAGTAAATTAATCGAATGGCGCAAATCAGCGGGCTTCTTCGTCGCTACAGGCGGACCTGCACCAGGAATTTTAGAAGAAGTGCAAATGACTCTCTTTGCTTTGGGGTATACTGCTCATGAAGTTAGTAATGCTTTGCACGTCGTTAGCGAAGATGTTGGTTTACCCAAAAACGCCTATGTAGAGGATTGGATTAGACAAGCGATCGCTTATTTGAGCAGCAACGATATGATTTTACAGTAGATTACAGGATTAGGAGGTACAAATGTTCATAGTAAAACTCTGATTGTGTCTGCACCCTACAAGCTTATACGTACCTCAATCATAATGCAATCATATTTAACCTGACCTAATTACCCCCTCTACAATATACAATATAGTAGTTATAGGAGGAAAGAATGTACGACAGTGATAAACGTAAACTATTATCAGCCTTATGTCACGGAGCAATTTTTTTTAGCACTACAATTGTCTCCGTGGGTTTACCCATAGCTATATTATTTGTATCAGATGATCCTGTCGTCAAAGAAAACGCGAAGGAATCTGTCAACTTCCATTTTAACGTTTGGTTCTATGGAGCAATTCTCGCAGCTTTGTTTTTTTTAACCGGTTGGTTGCTTTTAACCCTAATCATCCTGTTACCACTAGCAGGTTTAGGGTATATATTACACTGGGGATTAACCATCTGGGCGCTAATTGCTGTTTTCAGTAATCCTGAACAACCCTACCGTTATCCGTTTATTTTCCGGGTTTTTTAAAAGATAGTATTTCTCTAGTACACCAGGAAATGATATAAGGTCATGGAGAATATTGACTGAATTTTTTTAAGATTGTTTTTTGCTGGTGATCAGCAAATGTCCATCAAGTTGTAAAATATAAAATTGCCCCACAGCTTCATCAACAGCAGGGCAAAAGACAGTTAAAGCACTGCTTGTAGTTTGTCTGAATAGAGCCAGCTAAAAACCTGCTTCTGTGACGCTTTATTCTGTGTCCATCGTATTGTTTTCTCTGCACAAAATTTATGTTTCCTATCCACCGCCCCCGTCGTCTGCGTAGCCATACCCAATTACGCCGTATGGTACGTGAAACCGTTTTAACTACTAGCGATTTGATTTATCCATTGTTTGCTGTACCAGGAGAAAGTATAGCCAAAGAAGTCAAATCTATGCCCGGTGTTTATCAACTTTCCGTAGATAAAATTGTTGAGGAAGCTAAAGAAGTTTATGATTTAGGCATTCCCGCAATTATCCTATTTGGAATTCCTGAAGATAAAGATATAGATGCTACCGGCGCGTGGCATGATTGTGGTATTGTCCAAAAAGCAGCAACCGCAGTTAAAAATGCCGTTCCTGATTTAATTGTCATAGCCGATACTTGTTTGTGTGAGTATACAAGTCATGGCCATTGTGGTTATTTACAAGTTGGGGATTTAACAGGTAGAGTATTAAATGACCCAACTTTGGAATTATTAAAGAAAACCGCAGTTTCCCAAGCTCAAGCAGGTGCTGATATTATCGCACCTTCGGGAATGATGGATGGTTTTGTGCAAGCAATTCGCGCAGGTTTGGATGCAGCGGGCTTTGAAAATATCCCCATTATGTCCTATGCTGCTAAATATGCTTCAGCTTATTATGGACCTTTTAGAGATGCGGCGGACTCAACACCACAATTTGGAGATAGACGCACGTACCAAATGGACCCCGGTAACGCTAGGGAAGCCCTGAAAGAGATTGAATTAGATATCGCTGAAGGTGCGGATATGCTGATGGTTAAACCAGCATTGGCATATATGGATATTATCTGGCGCGTTAAGGAAGCTAGTAATTTACCTGTAGCGGCTTACAATGTGTCTGGTGAATATGCAATGGTGAAAGCAGCGGCTTTAAATGGCTGGATTGATGAGCAGCGTGTTGTTATGGAAACTTTGACCGGGTTTAAACGGGCTGGTGCTGATTTGATTTTGACTTACCACGCTAAGGATGCGGCTCGGTGGTTGTAAGTTAAGATATTAACTCACGCAGAGGCGCAGAGGCGCGGAGAGTGTTTTTGTGTTTGGGCGTGAGATTTTTTTTGTGGTTTTTGTTGAGCTTATGGAAATTAATGCGGGGGGAATTTTTGTAGAAGTACCGAAAGTTCTGAAAATATCCTTTGAGATAGTTGACTAAAATTATTGACTATTTGTGCAATAATATTGACACACACACTATTAAAATAGGCTATAGGGTTTGTGACTTTGACAAAAATTAGCCCCGGACAACCACTGACTGATATACAGAAAAATGGCTTACAGTTGGTATCCCTGTTGACTGGGGGTAAACGTGATGTTATTTTAGCTATTGATGTTACGGAAAGTGTTGGTTTTAATGATCAAGGCCGGATTCGTTTACGTCAAATAGTTACAGACAGTCTGAAAATAGGTGATTCTGTTTATGTTGTTCCCTTCGCTCAAAATTTGGTTTTTGATGATGTCATATCTGTAGAAAATCCCTTGGGAACACCTATATATTTTGGGCAGAAAAATGCAGAAAATATTGATAAAGTATTAGCCAAAATTCCTTTTAGTTACGACCCTAACCGTTATGGTACAGATATTCAAAAAGCAGAATTAACTATTTATCAAGGTATCGCACAAATTAATCAAAATCGAGTTTCTAAAAATCAATTGATTAAACCCCAGTCCGTTGTTTGGATTACTGACGCACCTTTGTTTACTCAACCAGGAATTAATTCTCAGATTTGGATAGAAACCCCTGCTGATAGTCCTTTGAGAATAGCAACATCACCGGCAAGCCAAGAAAGACAAAAATGGATTGAGACTTTACCTTTAAAACAGCGATCGCTCACGATTATAACACAATCTAATAAAGATTATCAACTATCCGTAGTAGACATTAACCCGACAATTCAAGAATTTTGTACACCAGCCCCCGGAGGTCAAGAAACCTGTTTAGTTAATTCGTATTTACTCAAACAGCTATGGTTTCCCAGTTTAATTTTATTATTATTAATAGCTGCTGGTATTTGGAGTCTATACAAATTTGCCAGATTACAAAAAAAATGGAAATTGCGAATTAGATTTGAAGATGAAGATAATACAGAAGATGAAGAAAAATTATGTATACTACCAAATCAGAAAAAAATCGCCATAGGTGAAGATGATCCTAGCTGTAAGGATTCCATTGACTGTCCAGGAGGAGAAATTAGAGGCTATTTACAACGTCAAGGAGAAAAACTATATTTAGTCCCAACACCAGAGGGAAACATTCAACTAAACAACAAAAAAGTGACATCAAAAACTCTCATAACCAATTCTAGATTTACGCTAAATTGTCCAGATTCACGCCAGCGTGATTACCAAATAAATGTTAAAATTGAAAAATAGTATTCAGGGGAAAAACTATGACTCAAGCATCTGCAAAAGAAACCCAATCTAGAGGCATTAATCGCACAATTTGTATCGGTTTAGGGGGAACTGGTAGAGATGTATTAATGCGAATTAGACGGTTAATTGTTGACCGTTATGGAGACCTAAATAAGTTACCAATTGTCAGTTTTGTTCACATTGACACAGATAAAGCAGCCACCCAAGTCACAGGGATTAGAACAGGAAGTACCTATCATGGTGTGGATTTAAGTTTTAAAGAAGCTGAAAAAGTCGGCGCTACCATGTCATCAAGAGATGTCACCAGGTTTGTAGAAGAATTAGAACGGAGTTCAGAATATAGTAATTATGGACCTTATGAGCATATTCGGAGATGGTTTCCTCCGCAATTATTGCAAAATATCCCAGCAGTAGAAGAAGGTGCAAAAGGGATTAGACCTGTGGGAAGATTGGCTTTTTTCCACAACTACCGAAAAATTCAAGCAGCCATTGAATCCGCAGAAAAACGCACGAAAGGACATGAATCTTTATTACTGCAATCAGGTTTAATCATAGAACCGGGACTAAATATTTTTGTTGTCGGTTCTCTTTGTGGTGGTACAGGAAGCGGAATGTTTTTAGATGTTGCTTATACCCTAAAAAATCTTTATGGTGAAGACGGTGCTCAAATTTTGGGTTATTTAGTAATTAGTCCAGAATTATATGGTAATACAACTAGCATGATTGCTAATACTTATGCTGCATTACAAGAACTGAATTATTATAGTTCTCCTGGGACAAAATTTGAAGCACTTTATGATACTCAAAATGTAGTTTCTGTAATAGAAAAGCGTCCACCATTTAACTACACTTATTTAATAAGTAATGAAGCAACAGCAGAATATTCAATACTTACCCAAGGTAAACTATGTAATGTAATTGCCCATAAGATTGCTTTGGAATTTTCTGGGGAATTAGCAGCTTCTGTGAAAAGAAATAGAGATAATTTACAAGAACATATAACCAAGTACGATGATCATCCACGTCGTAATAGCCAAAACTACTTAACATTTGGACTATCGGCCATTTATTTTCCTCGTGATACTATTATCGAAATTGCTTTAACAAAAGTAGGTTTAGAGTTAGTCAGGTTTTGGTTAAATGGTAAAGGTCAAAGTCCAGATCCTATTAACTTACTTGAGCAATTTTTAATTCAATATAGTTGGCATAATGACTTAGGCAAACGAGATGGTTTAACTAATAAATTAGCAGAGTCTGTAGAAGAATCTAATAAGACCTTTAGTAATAGTCTCAAAACTTGGCAAAATAAATTATCCCGGTTAATTGCTGAATGTAAAAACAAAGATGACCGCACTAATATCCGTCAGCAACTAGCAACAGAGTTTTATAAACAATTTCGCACAGTGCAACCAGGAGAAACAGAAAGTAGTCGCGGTTATTGGTTGACGAAATTAATGCAAGCTATTCCCAAGATTACCAAAGAACTTAATGGAAATATTGATGATTATGTGATGCAATTACTCACACCGGTAGATCCTAATTTCTCCATTAAAAATACACACAATTGGTTAGATTCTCTGCGACACGAATTACATAAATATCAACGAGATTTACAAGAATCAATTACTGATTTTGGAGGAATGAAGCGATTAGAAGATGTAGAAAGAAAATGGGAGAATGCAGAACAAACAATTGAAGATATGGAAAATAAAATAGGTATTCCCTTTGTTGATTTCAAAAACATTCCATTTCAGGAGGAGTGCAAAAAAGTAATGCAAGAAGTTTACAAAATTATCAAGCATAATTTTGAATTAACTGTATTGCAAGAAACTTTAAAAATTGTCAATCAATTACAAAAGCAAGTTCAAGAAAAAGAAAAGCAAATTGCAGCTTTTAGTAGTTTAGTAGAGGACTTAGAAAGTGCTTATGAAAAAGAGGAAAGAGAATTAAAACAATTGAATTTTGATGAAATGAGTGGAGAGGCAATTTTTGATACTGAAGATATAGAACTTTGCTATCAAACAATGATCCCAGAAAATGATAGTCGTCCTCAATTAATATTGGCAAGTTCAGAACTTACTGAACAAACCGATAGAGGAGCATCTTTAGGATTTTTCCTGAATATGGAACGCACTACTTATTCTCAGCTAAAAGAAAAAATTGATTTGAAAGTTAATACTTTATTTGCTTTTCGTGGTAGAAATATTGTTACTTCTGTGATTAAACGCTTGATGCAGAAATATTCTTTATCTGCACGTTCAATTCGTTTAAAGCAAATTATCCAGGAATCTCAACCACTTTTACGTTTAGATTTGGAGGATAGGTATTTTGTACCTGATAAGGGCAAAAGTAGTAAATTAATAGGTTACAAGGATACAGAAGAATTAGAAGTGGCACAGTTTAAAAGTTTATTGACACAAGATTTATCTGTACAACAAAGTGACTTACAAGAAGTGCAAGCAGATGATGAAATTTTATTTGTGAATGAATACGGTGGATTTCCTTTGAGATTAATTATTGGGTTGGGGAAAATGAGAAACCCATATTTAAAAGAAAAAAATTCTGGTAAATCTTTTTTGCATAATGATTATCGTATATCCTTTCCTGATATTATGCCACCTAATGCTGGAAAAATGGAAGAAGTGGAAAATATTTTTTATCCTTGTTTAGCATTAGAACTGTTATCAGAAAATCATGATACTCAAGAATTAGAGTTTCAATATTATGACCATTTTCAGAATAGTTATTATACTGTTTCCTTGAGTGGAATTTGGATAGAATCTTTGGAATATCTAGCTAGTCACCCCAATATGACCGAAGCATTAAAGCAAATTTTGGATGATACAATTTCCCAAATGGAAAATAATCCAACATTGTGGGTAAATGAATATTTACCCAAATTGCGTCAATTTCCTGATAAGCTGACCAGAATTTCCGAAGATAATCCTAATTCTCTCTATAAGACAAGGGTGTATACAGATACAAGGAATACTAACGATAATACAAGGGAGGGCGTTATCAATCTTTTTTTGAAGAAAATGGAAGCGAAATTCAGAAACACAAATTCACTTTTACCAAGAAACAATACAGGAACTCAAAAAGCTATTGTGGGGGAAATAGTTTCTCATTCTCCTCAAGATAATATTGATAATCGCTCAAGACGACGACAAGAATTAGAGCAGCTTCAACAAGATTTAGATAAAGGTTTTATGACTTCAGAAGAATACGAACGAGAAAAACAAAGAATTTTTCTCCAATATCCACTATAGTTTTTTATGGGTAGTTCATATCTACCCAATTCTCACAGATTTCTTGTACTACTTTTTGCACTACCAAGGGTCATTTTTATGCCACCAATACCACTTTACTTAATTCTCATCACTCTCTTTCTAGTTGTTATTCCATCTGTGATTACTATTGTTATTCGCATATATCTTTACCGCTATTTAATAGATTTGACTAATAAAGTTCAAAGATTAATCAAAACAGGAATCAGGGGAGTACAACCGAAAATTATCCAAACATTAGAAGCTAGATTTGAACAAGCTAGTAAACAATTAGAACAGGTAAATACAGCAGCATTAATAGACCAGATTTATAGTCAGGAAACAATTAAGGGATTTACTTTTACCTGTGAACAAATAGATTATTTATGTCGCATTTTGCCAAATTTACTGTTAGCTTTTGGGTTACTGGGAACTTTTTTAGGTATCACTATTAATTTATCTACTTTGAGTCAAACAATTAATCAAGCTAATGCTAGTGATGTCAGTAATTTAGTTACTGAGTTAAAGAAACCATTGGAAGGAATGAGTATTGCGTTTACTACCAGTTTAACAGGACTATTTTTCAGTGCTTTGTTAACAATAGTCAATTTCATCTTTAATAGTGGACTCGCTAAATATCGTTTAATTAGTTCTTTAGAAGATTATCTAGATAATGTATATTTTCCTAAAGTACAGGGTGATACCCGTCTTGATAAAATAGTTAATAGAATGGTATCTCAGCAGGATGAATTTCTCACAAATTTTGGGGAAACAGTGCGAAAAGCTGTAGAACAATCTATGGGAAAAGTCGCACAACAAATTGCTGACGGGAATAAAGAAACTACAGATTTAGCCAGACAAGTTTATCAAAAATTTGATGCTGCTGCTGGAACTATATCTCGTGCTGCTGATGAATTTAAACATTCCATAACAGAATTAAATTCAACATCTCAAATATTTAAACAGTCTGCTGAAACTTTTGATCAAAGTCAGTTTCCTCTCAAATTATCATTAGCTACTGTAGATTTGAGTAATACACAACAAAAATTTTCTGAGTCAGCTACAAGTTTAGCAGCAACAACGGAAATAATTAAAACAGTTTTAACGGAGGTTCAGAATTGTAGTCAAACTTTGATTAAATTAGCGGAAGAAATAAACAATACAAATAAGGCTTCAATTCAGGTATTAGACTTACATCAAAATAACCAAAATCTTTTAACTGAAATTATTCCTGGACTTCAGCAAGGAGCTAATAGTTATGAAAAAGCAGTTAGTAAACTGGATGATTTAGATCAAAGAGTGGGAGATAAGTTCAATAATTTTGATCAATTAATCACAGCTATGAGTCAGTTATTAGAAAATGTGAAAACATATACAACGGAATTAATTAGTAAAGTTACAACGGAAACTGAAAATTCTAATCAGATCTTAATTACTTTATCTCAAGAGATAAAAGCTATGAACGAAACTTCAATTCAAGTGTTAGATTTACATCAAAATAACCAAAATATTCTTACTGAAATTATTCCCGGACTTCAGCAAGGAGCTAATAGTTATGAAAAAGCAGTTAATAAACTGGATGATTTAGATCAAAGAGTGCGCGATAAAGTTAATAGTTTCGATCAATTAATCACAACTATTGAGCAGTTATTAGAAAATGTGAAAACCTATACAAATAATGTAAATACTACTATTAGTATAGCATCTAACCAAACAGATGCTAATAATCAAAAACTGATGAAATTATTAGAGAATAATAATTCTCAACTAATTGCTGAATATCAAAATATCAGTAATACCATTATTCAAGGAATTGACAGACAAACTAATATCAACAAGAAGGGTTTTGATGCTAATATTAAAGGTTTGGAGCTATTAGTCAAGATCATCAAGAATCTTGAGGAATATCCACAAAAACTTGATTAGACAAATACCGATACATGAAGTGCGTTACGCTGGCGCTAACACAGCCTACTGTTTAAGTTGACTAACAAATTTACAAAAATAAAACATTGCAATTATGGCTCGTCGTTCACGCTACACAGAATATAATGAAGACCTAAACGTTTGGCCAGCATTTACTGATTTAATGTCTAATGCGTTTATGATATTGGTTTTATTTTTGTTTTTAACTGTTATCATATCACAAATCTCTGGAAAAAAATCAACAGATACACCACCAATCATAGTTATAAAAGATGAAGGTGCTTATAGATTTGCTTCTGGTAGCGCTGAAATTTCTCAAGAAATGTTAAATTATATCTTGAAGCAAATAGTACCAGAAATAGAAACTAGAACTAAAGAATATGGGATTAATGTAGTAGAAATAATCGGACACACAGACGGACAAGCTAATGGTCAAGTAATGAGTAATTTGGATGTCAATTTAGAAAATGTAGTTAGTGGTAATATACCGGTAGGAAACTTACAAGCAGGTTCTAATGCTGATTTAGGATTAATGCGGGCTTTATCGGTTGTCAAGGCGCTGCGTGATATCCAAACAAAAGAAAATAGACTATCTGGATTATCGTTTCGGGCCTATTCTGCGGCACAATTAATATTACCAAATGGACAATTTGCAGCAATAGCGCGTCAAGATGATGTTACCCGACGACGAATTGAAATCCGTTTTACCCGCTTGGGAGAAGTACAAGAGGTTAGATAATAAGGTTTTGGCTAATGGTGTCTCAAAATGAATTGCATTTTTATTTGTCAGATTTGGAAAATTGCCATGTCTGCCGACAGGCAGGAGGATATCCAGACAGTTAAAACTGTTCCCTGTTCCCTGTTCCCTGTTCCCTGCCCTCACAGACAACTTTTTCAGCAAGCCCTACATAACAAATACTAGCTTTGTTATATATTATTCTTTCTTCCTCTGTCTTCCTCAATTGACAAAAGATTTAGAATATAAAAAACTGAATTTGAGCAAAGTGACTCAAAAAACCGTAAACCAAAATGGGGAAGTCCCACTTTTTTAGCAATACTACCTATTACTCCCTGCTAGGGCTACATCCCTCAGCATCTGTAATTGATATTCGTCGCGCTTATAGAGAATTAAGCAAACTTTATCACCCTGATACGACGGAATTACCTGCTAATCTTGCTACTACTAAATTTCAGCAAATTAATGAAGCCTACGCTACCCTCAGTAATCCCGAACGACGCTTAAGCTATGATTTAAAAATTGGCTATTCCCGTTTTGGTGTCATTCAAACCCCAACTGATTTAAACCGTCCTGTGTCTCGTGGCTATGATTGGTCAAAATCAGGTTATTTAGATGCTACAGATCGTCCCCTGTCTTCCGGGGAAATATTTGTATTATTTATTTTGGGATTGACCATTGTTGGTTGTATGCTATTAGCGATCGCTATTGCTGTTCTTCGTGGAGAAGTAATCCTCTGAACAACCACCTCCCACCCCTGGACTAAACAATATTTTTCCATAATTTTAAATTGCTTATGCTTCCCTCCCATACACCCTTATATAGTCATCCTTTACCACAAATCGAACAATGGTTAAAAAACCAAGGTTGTCATCAAGATGAAACTCAGCTACATTGTTGGCATATACAACGATCTAGTTGGGAAGCAGAAATTTGGTTAGACATTGAACAAATTACAGTCCGCTACCTCCAATCAGGAGAAAATAATCAAGATATTCAACGTTCCTTTAAGTATTCTCTGAGTCGGGGAGATGTCGAAGCAGCAGTTTTTTCTGGTCCATAATCTAATTTTAGATTTTAGATTTTAAGATTTTAAGATTTTAGGATTTTAGGATTTTAGGATTTTAGGATTTTAAGATTTTAAGATTTTAGGATTTTAGGATTTTAGGATTGATTCTCAATCTAAAATCACCAATTTACAATCTAAAATTGTCAGACTTTCCCAAACCGTCGCTCCCGCTGTTGGTAAGCAGATAAAGCCCGATGGAACTCACTGCGGTTAAAATCTGGCCAGAGAGCATCACTAATATAAATTTCTGCATAAGCCATTTGCCAAAGTAAGAAATTTGACAGGCGCATTTCCCCACTGGTACGAATTAATAAATCTGGATCTCCTATTCCTGATGTATACAAGTGACTTTCAAATAATTCTTCAGAAATTTCTTCAGGCTTTAATAAACCCTCTTTCACCTTTTGAGCGATCGCCACACAAGCTTGTAAAATTTCTTGCCTACCGCCATAATTAGTAGCTATTGTGAAGATAATACTACGATTATCCTTAGTTTCTGCCATAGAACGGGAAATTTCCCTCTGAAGTGCCTTTGGTAAAGCCGATAAATCACCCACAAACTGAATTTGCACATTTTCCTCCACCATTTCCCGCAATTCTTGACGCAAAACCCGCTGGAATAAAGTCATTAAAAATTCCACCTCTTCCTGTGGTCTTTTCCAGTTTTCCGTCGAAAAAGCATAGGCCGTTAGTGCTTTAATCCCCCAATCCTTACAACAGTGTAGCAAATCCTTGAGAGCATTTACGCCAGCTTTATGACCCACAATTCGGGGTAAACCTTGGCGTTTTGCCCATCGTCCATTACCATCCATAATTACCGCAACGTGCTGGGGTAGTAATTCTTGTTTTAAATCAGGGGGTAAATATTGCAATTCAGTTTGTTGTGTTATCATTTTTTATCTTCAGAAGCGGTCGTATCCCTGCCGGGAAGTGAACTACGCGTAGCGTGTCGTTGGTGTAGCCTCTCGTAAAGGAGATAAGGTAATCTAACTAATCGAGAAATTAATTGTAGTGACTGACCACCAAGCCGACGAACTAAACTTAAAATACCAGGTGCATGAGCTTCCCGATCTACAGTTGGGGAAAATCGAGCCTCTAAAGACTCTTTGAGCTTTTTAATAGTTAGTGGTCTATATAAAGTTCCTCTTTCGGCTAAGGAAATAGAACCGGTTTCTTCAGATACAACGACACAAATACAGTTTTCTACTCTTTCGGTAATTCCCATTGCTGCCCGGTGGCGCGTTCCCAACTGGCGGGAGGCTGTGCGTCCTGAAAGTGGTAAAATTATTCCTGATGATATAATACGTGAACCACGAATTAACGTCGCTCCATCGTGTAACAAGGTTTTGGGTTGGAAAATAGTTTGGATCAGTTCTTTAGAAACCTCAGCATTTAGCTTTACCCCCGGAACGGAAAAATCTTGTTCTTCAATAGGTCTGGTAGTTTCTAAAATTAGTAAAGCGCCAATGCGATTTTTCGACAATTCTTTAACCGCATCCACAATTTCGTCAATTACACTATCCGACTTAGGAATTGCACTAGCGTTATTCACAAAACACTGCCAAAATTCACCACGCCCCAATTGTTCTAAAAAACGGCGAAATTCTGATTGTAGTGCTACAGCCATAGCCACAGCACAGCCAATCACCAATTTTTCTAGGACAAAATTTAGCAGAGGCAATCCTAATTTACTACTCAGCGCCGAACAGAGCATTAAAATTATAAACCCTCGTACCATCCATAACGTGCGCCGTTCACTAATAATTACTAGGATTATGTATGTTAGTGCCAGCACTAACATCATATCCAGAGTCCCAAGGAGCAAGGACTGTGACCAATCTCCCAGGTTTATCAGCCATTGCTTCCACCAATCTCTCATGACATCTGGATTCTTATAGTCATTTGTCAACGGACTATTTAAGTCTTTCTGGTAGGCAATCGTGTCGAATCAAGTCTTGATAAGTTTCGCGCTGCAAAATTAAATTTGCTTCGCCATTGGCCACCACCACCGCTGCCGGTCGGGGAAGACGATTGTAATTAGATGCCATACTGTAATTGTATGCACCTGTTCCCATAACGACCAGAATATCATTTGCTTGAGTTTTTGGCAGTTGGGCATTTTTAATCAGAATATCTCCTGATTCGCAATGTTTACCCGCTAATGTCACTGTTTCGGTGCAGGGAACAGACATTTTATTGGCAACTACCGCCCGATAAACTGATTGGTAGGTGATAGGACGAGGATTATCTGACATTCCGCCATCAATCGCTACATAAGTGCGAATTTCGGGAACAATCTTACTAGAGCCAACAGTATAAGCAGTAACACAAGCCGTGGCAATGAGCGATCGCCCAGGTTCACAGAGTAGTTTTGGTAAAGGCAGATTTTCTGATATACAAGCCGTTTGCACTACCTCACAAATCGCTTTTGACCATTCTTCAATGCTTGGTGGATCATCAGATTCTATATATTTAATCCCTAAACCACCACCAACATTTAATTCTGTAATTGTCAATCCGTGTTTAGCCGCATCCCTTAACCACTGCACCATCAGACCCGCTAAATCTCTATGTGGTTGACGTTCAAAGATTTGTGAACCAATATGAGCGTGTAAACCAACACAGTCTAGACTAGCTTGTTTACTCACAAAAGCAAACACTTCCTGTAAATCATTGGGATCAAAACCAAATTTACTATCTAAGTGTCCAGTCCGAATATATTCGTGAGTATGGCATTCTATGCCCGGAGTCAAGCGTAGCATAATCCGAATCGGCGCGGCGGCAGAATTTTCTGTTTGCTCTCCTGCTATCTTCACCAACCTATATAATTCATGCCAGTTATCTGCAACAATGGTACAACCAGACTCAATTGCTAAAACTAACTCATCATCAGACTTATTATTGCCATGTAAGTAGATTTTGCTGGGATTCATACCAGCATTCAGCGCAGTATAAAGTTCCCCACCGGATACTACATCAATTCCTAACCCTTCTGAGGCCACAATGGCACAAACTGCTAAACAATTCCAGGCCTTAGAAGCATAAAGGACCTGAGATTCTCCTTGATAGTATTCTTTAAAGGTATTTCGATATTGTCTGCAAGCCGTCCGCAGGGTTTCCTCATCTAAAATATATAAAGGTGAACCATATTGCCCCACTAGGGTTGTTACGTCACAGCCACCGATTTCCAGGTGATCATCATGATTAACTCTCGCTGTCAGAGGTAAAAGTTGTTGGTTAGGGGAAATATCAGCAGTATTGTCATTTATTGGCTGTAAATATTGACGGCCAGAAAGTTGAAGTTCGACGGGGTAAGTCAATGCCATAATTAATTAAAATCGTATTTGTGAAAATTCAGAGAATGACAATAAGTCCTCATTCCCAGTTTACCCTCTCATTGCTAATGGGTAATAGGTAATTAATCATTAAACTTCCTTAATCCTCAAAAATCGTGATTTCATCAGACTTAAAAATTCAACCTTTGACTAGAGACAATTTAACTGCGTTACTAGAACTAGATAAAGCCTGTTTCCACGGTTTGTGGACCATGGAAGGCTATCTACGCGAATTAGAAAGTCCTAACAGTCATTTTCTGGGTTTATTTTCACCTTTTAATGACTGCGAACTCTTGGGAATGGGCTGTTTTTGGTCAATTTTAGAGGAAGCACACATTACAATTTTAGCTGTTCATCCCCTGTATCATGGTCAAGGGCTAGGAAAAGCTATATTATATTCTTTACTGCGAACAGCAGCGGATATTGGTTTAGAGCGAGCCACCCTTGAAGTCCGTGATTCTAACCACATCGCTATTTCCCTGTATCAAAAATTTGGTTTTAAAACTGCGGGACGACGACGGGGTTATTACAAAGACAACAATGAAGATGCTTTAATTCTTTGGCTTTCTGAACTACAGCAGCCACATTTTCTCAAAAAGCTGGATCAATGGGCAAGTTTCATGAATTTGTCTCTCAACCAAGGCGTATCAACCAATGCACCTTGGCGTAGCGTGCGCGATAGCGCATAGATAAATTCCTCGCGCACCATTCAAATCTCGGTTCATAGTTTTACCATCTATCCGAGATTTGATAATTTTAGATCACCCTAGATTATTGATAATTTCGCCAGTCCAACTTACTATTTTATGAAACTCATTAACTTTATGCTTGATGAGTTTCTTGAACTTGAATAATCCCAGCTTTTATTCCCTTCCAATTAGCTTTTGTTTCTGGAGTTTGCAAATAGCGAATTGTTTCGTTGTCAGCAAATCTAGAAACACCAAACCAATATTTAATCTTCCGTTTCTGT
>LJOT01001040.1 GCA_001672075.1 Anabaena sp. CRKS33 | reverse complement strand
TGTGGTAGCCGTTTTTGCCGTACCAAGGCTGGCATTAATTGGAGAAGCCAGGTTGAGAGTAAAGGTTTCATTAGCTTCATTTATGGAATCATTGAGAATGGGAATATTGATGACTTGAGTAATAATTCCTGGGTTGAAAGTTAGCGTTCCCGTGGTACTAGTGTAGTCTGAACCACCTATAGCTGTACCATTAGCAGTGGCATATTGAACGGTAATGGCTTGAGTGCTGGCGTTGGAGAGAGTAACAGTATAGCTGACATTTTGAGGATTGGTGTTACCTTCAACAATGGTCTGGTTAGCACTGAGGTTAATGGTAGGTTGGAGGTCATTA
>LJOT01000550.1 GCA_001672075.1 Anabaena sp. CRKS33 | reverse complement strand
AATCTTGGCAACAGTATTGAATACAGGAGATAATTAATGATGTATCAAAGCGATGTGTATAGCAAACCTAACTATGAGCCATTACCTCCTCGACAAACACTGCCGACGATGTATGATTTACCTAGCGAAGATCCAGAGGAGCCAGGGTTGCCAGACGAATTTCACCTGTTACAACCAGAATTATTGCGTAGTACCTTTCGTCCACCTAGTTATACAGAAGATAATGTATTTACAGGCAGTGACTTAAATTTATACTATGATAGCAAACATACACAATGGTATAAACGCCCTGATTGGTTTGCGGTATTAGGAGTATCCCGTTTTTCTGAAGAAACAGAACTAAGATTAAGTTATGTGACTTGGTATGAAGGAACATATCCCTTTGTGGTAGTAGAACTAATATCTCCAGGAACAGAAAACGAAGACTTAGGGAGAAATAAAAATTTACGGGAAGTCAATCAACCTCCTAATAAATGGACAGTATATGAGCAAATTCTCAGAATCCCCTATTATTTTGTCTATAACCGCTATACCCAGGAGTTTAACTGTTTTGGTTTGGTAATGAACCGCTATCAACCGCTCTCTATTAATGGATTAGGGGTATGGTTAGAAGAAGCAGAATTGGGTTTAGGATTATGGGAGGGAGAATATCAAGGATTAACTAGACAGTGGTTACGTTGGTATGATAAAGATAATAACTGGTTGCCTACTCCAGAAGAAAGAGAAAGACAACGGGCTGAACAAGAAAAGCAACGGGCTGAACAAGAAAAGCAACGGGCTGAACAAGAAAAGCAACGGGCTGAACAAGAAAAACAACGGGCTGATTTAGCGGAAGCGGAATTAGCTAAATTAAGACAGTTACTAGCAGAAAAAGGAGTAAATTTATAAGGTTTCCTGGGGTTCAAACATCAATATTGAAACTGTAATTGAGTAAGTAAAATGCCACCTACACAAACAAATTACGAGATTTATGAACAAGATTATCCTGAGTGGTTAGATATTACCCTTAACCAACTGCAAAATCGGGATTTAGAAAATGTTGACTGGGAACATTTAATTGAGGAAATCACTGCATTGGGAAACGAACAAAGGCGTAAAGTAGAAAGTTATTTGAGACAACTTATTAAACACTTACTTCTTTATCAATATTGGGAAACTGAGAAATCCTATTGTGGTAAAGGATGGATTGAAGAAATTGATAATTTCAGATCTGAATTAGATTTATTATTGGAGTCTAAAGTTCTTTATAATCATTGTGCAAAAATCCTAGACAAAATATACATCAAAGCTAGAAACAATGCCATTCGTAAATCTGAACTATCCCCAGAAATATT
The DNA here is from genome assembly GCA_001672075.1 of Anabaena sp. CRKS33. GTDB lineage: Bacteria > Cyanobacteriota > Cyanobacteriia > Cyanobacteriales > Nostocaceae > Dolichospermum. The sequence continues at coordinate 36 of LJOT01000550.1, read as the reverse complement.
CCCGGAAAATTGTCCTTACTCCTTAACAGAAATTCT
>LJOT01001039.1 GCA_001672075.1 Anabaena sp. CRKS33 | reverse complement strand
GGCTCTCCGCTATTTTGAGTGGGTAGATCAACCGGTTATCACTGACGAGCCCTGCATCCATGGAAAGAAACAGACAAAGAATTTTCATCAGGAACTCAAGAATTGCTTGCCTGGCCGTTGCTTCGCATCCGTTGCAGCAGGAAGAGAGGGGAAGTTCAATATACGAACTGAGGAGCTCCCATGGGAGAGGTCACGAAGCCAGTAGGGACAGGGCTGAAAGGCCATGACCTGATATCCATTCGGCCCCTCTCTTTTTTCAGATCCATGGATGGGCAACGGCTATGCCCTCGGTGGTTGATAACCCGCATACCTCCTTTTCTTTTCCTGATTT